>JAURHM010000061.1 GCA_030833315.1 Burkholderiales bacterium | reverse complement strand
GGGCTCGGCGAACTGCGAAACAAGATTCTCGAAGACAAAACGGCCGCTGTTGCCTGGCGATGGTGAGACTCGGCAGCCAAACTTCCTACGAAATCTTGATACAGCGCTTGCTCAATCTTGAAAGGATGGCTCACATGAAAAAGATGATAAAGCTGGGGATTTTGGTATCTGCCCTGACTTTGACAGGTGTTTGCCAGGCGCAGGATTATCCCGTCAGGGCCTTGCGAGTGGTGGTTCCCTTCGCGCCTGGTGGTTCGGTTGATTTTTTTGGTCGGCTCGTGAGTCAGAAACTGACAGAGCGCTGGGGGCGGCAGGTTCTGGTCGAAAACAGGTCGGGAGCGGGGGGGAATCTTGGCGCGGAATCTGTTGCAAAGTCCGCCCCAGACGGCTACACGCTGTTGGTCGCTGGGATTCCGCATACCATCGGGGTTACTCTATACCAGAAGCCGACTTACGATTTTGCGAATGACCTGCTGGGCGTGGGTGCCATCGGGACGCTGCCCAGCGTCATCGTCACGCACCCCTCTCTGCCGGTAAAAACCGTAAAAGACCTGGCCGCACTGGCAGCGGCGCGGCCAGGACAACTTACATTCGGTTCCGGCGGCAATGGTTCACCCAACCACCTTGCGCTTGAGCTGTTCAATTACATGGCCAAGGTGAAGATGGTTCATGTTCCCTACAAGGGGGGAGGGCAGGTCGTCGGTGACATTGTCGCCGGACATATACAGCTCGCATCAATCGGAATTCCTGCGGTGCTGTCTTTGGTGCAAGTGGGAAAACTTCGCGCGATTGCTGTTACCGGGAGCCAGCGCTCGGCAGTATTGGAGAAAGTGCCGACGGTCGCGGAATCCGGGTTGCCAGGATTTGATGTCACTTCCTGGTATGGCCTCTTTGCACCTGCAAATACCCCGCCGGCTGTCGTTACGAAAGTGAACAAGGATCTCGGCGATGTTCTGATATCTGCCGAAATCAAGGAAAAATTTGCCGCAATGGGCGCCGATCCTTTGTTGATGCGACCGGATGAATTCACCAATTACGTCAGAAATGATATTGCGAAATGGGGGAAAGTGATCAAGGCCTCGGGGATAAAATAGCCCCTCGGCGTTAACCGGACAGACACCTGAAAAGCATGAATATCGCGTTCTTCAAAAAGCAAAGTTAAGTCCTAAGAGACTCTTATCCGGTGACAACGCGATTGGGCGCAGTCGTTGTTCATTCCATAACTGAGATTGCGCACGATGAATCTCAGTGAAAGCGAGATTGACGACCCGGTCTAATTCCTGGGGTCATTGCCCGCACGCAGTCCATTACCGTGGACGTTTTTTACAAAAGTTCAGAGGTATCCTTGGCTCCGGATACCGCGTATGGCGATGACTTTGGTCCCGCTTCGCTGATGACGGGCAGGCAGGCAGTCTGGAAGCGACGGCTCGGTTAGAATAAGCCGAAAGACAATATCCGTCCCTCGCGGACGATTCCAGACACCTCAGGAGGATTCCCGATGGCGAGAACAAAAAAACGCCCGGAAGAGTTGCGCAGTCACCGCTGGTTCGGCGTCAAAGGCCTGCGCTCGTTTGCCCACCGTTCACGCACGCTGCAGATGGGTTATGCCCGTGAGGATTTTGCCGGCAAACCGGTGATTGCCATCATCAATACCTGGAGCGACATCAATCCCTGTCATGCGCATTTCCGCACCCGCGCCGAGGAAGTGAAGCGCGGCATCTGGCAGGCCGGCGGTTTCCCGCTGGAAATGCCGGCGATTGCGCTGGCCGAACCGTTCCAGAAACCGTCGACCATGCTCTATCGCAATCTGCTGGCGATGGAAACCGAAGAGTTGCTGCGCGGTTATCCGGTGGACGGTGCCGTGCTGATGGGCGGTTGCGACAAGACCACGCCGGCGCTGATCATGGGCGCGACTTCGATGGGCCTGCCGTTCATCTATGTACCCGCAGGTCCGATGCTGCGCGGCAACTGGCACGGCGAGCCGCTGGGTTCGGGCAGTGATTCCTGGAAATATTGGGCTGAGCTGCGCGCCGGCACCATCGGTGAGCGCGAATGGGGTGAGGTTGAAGAAGGTATTGCGCGTTCCTACGGTCATTGCATGACCATGGGCACGGCATCGACGATGACTTCGGTGGCGGAAACGCTGGGCCTGACTCTGCCGGCTGCCGCGTCGATTCCGGCACCGGATGCCAACCATGCGCGCATGGCGACGGCCAGCGGCCGGCGCATTGTCGAGATGGTGTGGGATGACCTGAAGCCGTCGGAAATCATTACGCCAGCTGCAGTCGACAACGCCATCACCATTGTTCATGCGCTGTCCGGTTCAACCAACGCGATCATTCACCTGGTAGCTATGGCAGGGCGAGCCGGCATCGACCTCAAGCTTGAACGCTTCGACGAACTCTCGGAAAAAACGCCGGTGCTGGCGAACATCCGTCCCGCCGGGCAGAAATACCTGATGGAGGATTTTTATTACGCTGGCGGTCTGCGCGCGATGATGTCCGAGCTGAAGGACCTGCTGAATCTTGACTGCCTCACCGTTAACGGCCGCACGCTGGGCGAAAATCTCGAAGACGCAAAAATCTACAATGACGATGTGATCCGCCGCCGCAACAATCCTCTGGCGGCCAGCGGCGGCCTCGCGGTACTGCGCGGCAATCTCGCGCCGGATGGTGCGGTGATCAAGCCCACTGCGGCTGAACCGCATCTGATGAAGCACACCGGGCCGGCCGTCGTATTCAAGAATTACGATGATCTGTATGCGCGGATCGACGACGAGAATCTGGTTGTCGATGAAAACTCGGTGCTGGTGCTGCAGAACGCCGGTCCGCAGGGCGGGCCCGGCATGCCAGAATGGGGGCAGCTGCCGATCCCGAAAAAGCTGCTGCAAAAAGGCGTGCGCGACATGGTGCGCATTTCCGATGCACGGATGAGCGGCACTTCCTACGGTGCCTGCGTGCTGCATGTCGCTCCCGAGTCCTATGTCGGCGGCCCGCTGGCGCTGGTACGCGACGGCGATCTGATCGAGATGGATGTCGCCGCACGCAAGCTGGAGCTGAAAGTCAGTGCCGAAGAGCTGACCAAGCGCAAGGCGGGGTGGAAACAGCCGGAGCCGCATTACACCCGCGGTTATGGCGCGATTTATTCGCAGCACATCACTCAGGCCAACAAGGGCTGTGATCTCGACATCCTGCATCACGGCAAACCGACGCCGGATCCCGAAGTCATTCATTAATTTCAAAAAAATCATTTATCAGAGGGAGCAAGACCATGGATTTACCCGTCAATCAATTCAAGAAGGCCATCCTTTCCGGCAAAGCGCAGATCGGTATCTGGTCGAGTCTGTGCAGCGCGATTTCCGCCGAAGTGCTGGCCGACGCCGGTTTTGACTGGGTGCTGCTCGACTCCGAACATTCGCCGAACGAACTGCCCATCGTGCAGAACCAGCTTGATGCGATGCTTGCCGGCACTACGGAACCCATCGTGCGCCCGGCGTGGAACGACACCGTGCTGATCAAGCGCTTCCTCGATGTCGGCGCGCGCACGCTGTTGATCCCGTATGTTCAGAACGTTGAAGAAGCCAAACGTGCGGTGGCTGCGACACGTTATCCGCCGCAGGGTGTGCGCGGCGTGTCGGGTTGCACGCGAGCCAACCGTTATGGCCGCACCAAGGATTATTTCAAGCGCGTGCACGACGAGCTCTGCGTGTTGGTGCAGGTGGAGACGCTGTCGGCAATGAAGCAGATCGAGCAGATTGCCGCGGTCGAAGGCGTCGATGGCGTGTTTATCGGACCGAACGATCTGGCCGCCGACATGGGGCACCTCGGCAACTGGCAGCATCCGGAAGTGTGGAAGGTGATGGAAGACGCCGCGAAGCGCATCACCAAGGCCGGCAAAGCGCCAGGAATTCTGGTTGGCGAAGCCGACGGTCAGCGCTGCCTCGACATGGGCTACAAGTTTGTCGCGGTCGGTTCCGATCTGGTGATGTTGGCCCGCGGCAGTGAAGCACTGGCCGCAAAATTCAAAAAATAATAATAAAAACAAATACTTGGGAGTAACCCCGGCGTGAGCGCCGATTTCTGATGGCGATGCCGAGACCACTGGCGCTGCTGGTCGCACTGATTGTCGGTGTGGCCGCAGCGATATTTTTCACGCCGCCGCCGGCCGGGGTGTCCGTCAACGTGATGCACACTGGCGGACTGCTCGTACTGGTGATGGGGCTGTGGGCCACCGGCGCATTACCGGAATCACTGACGGCGCTGATCTTCTTTGCGCTGGCGGTTTTGCTGGACGTCGCGAAACCGGAAGTCATTTTTTCCGGCTTCACTTCCGGCACGCTGTGGCTGGTGCTCGGCGGACTGGTGATTGCCGAAGCCATGCGCATGACCGGCCTCGGCGAGCGGGTCGCCCGTGCGGCGCTGGGCATCCGCGTCTGGACCTATCCGCAACTGGTTGCTGCGGTGGTGCTGGTCGCCATCGTGCTGGCCTTCCTGATGCCGGCGACGGTCGGCCGGATCCTGCTGCTGGTTCCGATCATTGCCGCGGTAGCGGAACGTCATGGTCTGGTACCGGGCAGCAAGGGCCATAACGGTGTGATGTTTGCGACCATCGTCGCTTCCTTCCAGTGCGGCACCTCCATCCTGCCGGCGAACGCGCCCAATCTGGTGCTCGCCGGTGCTGCCGAAACCCTTTACGGCGTGCACCTGATCTATGCCGAATATCTTTGGGCGCAGTTCCCGGTTCTGGGCCTCGTCAAGGGCGCGCTGATCATCCTGATCACCTGCCGGGTGTTTCCTGCGACCACCAGCAATGCGGGCAGTGTCGCCGATCTGCGTCCGATGAGCGGCAATGAGAAAAGGCTCGCCGCGATTGTCATGATCTCGCTGGCGCTGTGGGCAACGGATTTCCTGCATGGCATCCGTCCGGGCTGGATCGCACTGGCAGCGGCAGTCGTGTCGATGCTGCCGCGTATCGGCGCAGTGCAGGTGACGTTATTCCAGGAGCGCATCAAGTTCGGCAGTTTTTTCTATATCGGCGCGGTGCTCGGCCTCGGCGCGGTAATGCTGGATTCCGGATTCAGCAAAGCCTTCGGCGATGTCCTGCTGTCGGTGATCCGGCTCGGGCATGGTGCGGATGCAGCCAATTTCTTCACGCTGAGTGTGATGAGCACTTTTGCGTCGATGATTGTTACCAATCCGGCGCAGCCCGCACTGCTGTCACCGCTGGCGGGGGCGCTTGCCGATGCTTCGGGCTGGCCCATCCAGACGGTACTGATGACTTTTGCCGTGGGCTTCTCAACACTGTTGCTGCCGTATCAGGCGCCGCCGATGGTGGTCGGTATGCAGCTTGCGCAACTGAAAGTGCGCGATGCCCTGCGGCTGACAATACCGCTGGCCTTGATCAGCATTGTCGCGCTGATCCCGCTGCAGTATCTGTGGTGGCGGGTGATCGGCTATTTCGGGCACTGATTTCGGGAGATCGTGATGACATCGCAATTGTTCACGCCGTTGCAGATCGGCAAAAAAACACTGTCCAACCGCATCACGATTGCGCCAATGTGCCAGTACAGCGCGAACGACGGCTCGATGAGCGACTGGCATCTGATGCATCTCGGTTCGTTGGCGATTTCCGGCGCGTCGATGCTGGTGATGGAGGCGACCGGGGTGACGCCGGCCGGGCGCATCACGCCGTATTGCCCGGGGCTGTATTCCGATGCCAATGAAGCGGCGATGAAACGCGTCTGTGATTTTGTTCGCTGCATGTCGCCGATTGTTCTCGGCGTACAGCTAGGCCATGCCGGCCGCAAGGCCTCCAGTCACCGGCCGTGGCAGGGGCATGGTCCCTTGCAGACGGCAGAGGGTGCATGGCAGACGCTGGCGCCATCGGCAGTGCCGCTTGCCGCCGGATGGCCCGAGCCGCATGCGATGAGTAAAGCCGAGATGCAGCAGTTGACGCAGGCCTTTGTGCAGGCGGCGCAGCGTGCTGCGCGCATTGGGCTCGATTTCATCGAATTGCATTCAACACACGGTTATTTGCTGTCGGAATTCCTGTCGCCCTTGTCGAACAAACGTACGGATGAATACGGCGGCAGTCTCGAAAACCGCATGCGTTTTCCGTTGGAAGTGTTCCGGGCGATCCGCGCGGCGTTTCCGGCGGAGCGTTTTGTCGGCGCGAAAATCTCCGGCACCGATTTTGTCGATGGTGGATTTTCGCCCGACGAATCGGTCGAATATGCGCGGGCATTAAAAGCCGAGGGTTGCGCTTATGTCACGGTATCGGGTGGCGGTGTGGTGCTGGATGCGAAAATTCCGGTCGGCCCCGGATATCAGCTGCCGTTCGCCGAGCGTGTCAAAAAGGAGGCCGGTATCACCACCGGCGCTGTCGGCATGATCACCGATCCGCAGCAGGCGGAGGAGATCATCGCCAATGGTCAGGCGGACTTCATCTCACTGGCGCGGGCGATGCTGTTCAATCCGCGGTGGCCGCAGCACGCAGCGGTGAGCCTCGGCGTCGAAGTGCCTTACGCACCGCAGTATGAGCGCGCAGCGCCCAAGGTCTGGCGGCCGGGCAGGACGCTGGGGAAAATCAGCTGAAGGAGGCAGCATAATGAGCAACAGGATCGTGAAGACGATGGCAGTCATCATTGCCGGATTTTCCTCTCAGGGCGTACTGGCGCAACCGGTGGTCAAATATCCAACGCGCCCGGTGCGCATGATCGTGCCGGCGCCACCTGGCGGAACGACGGATCTGTTGGGCCGGCTGGTTGCGGAGCGTCTCGCCGAATCACTGGCACAGCAGGTCGTGGTGGACAACCGCGGCGGTGCGGGCGGCATCCTCGGCACCGAATTGCTGGCGCGCGCACCGGCCGATGGCCATACGTTGGGCATCATTTACACGCCGCACACGGTACTGCCGCATTTGCAGAAAAAAATGCCCTACGATGCCTTGAGGGATTTTGCCGCGGTGTCTCAGCTGACCGAAGCGCCGCTGATCCTGGTGGTCCATCCGTCATTGCCGGTGCACAAGGTGCAGGACCTGATTGCGCTGGCGAAATCAAAGCCGCTGGTCTACGGCTCGGCGGGCAACGGCAGCGGCGGCCACCTGTCCGGTGAGTTGCTGAAGCAGATGGCGAAAATCGACGCGACGCATGTGCCGTACAAGGGCGCAGGCCCCGCCGCGATTGATCTGATGGCGGGGCAGCTTCATTTCCAGTTCGGGTCGCATATCACCACCAAGGGTTTTGTCGCTGCCGGCCGCTTGCGTGCGATTGCGGTGAGCAGTGCCAAACGTTCGACCGAACTGCCGAATCTGCCGACGGTGGCGGAGCAGGGACTGCCCGGTTTTGAATTCGTGAACTGGTTCGGTCTGGTGGCGCCGGCGCGTACGCCTGCTGTGTTGGGCACTGGCATTCAGCAGAAAATTGCGCTGGGTTTCCAGCAGCCGGCGACACTGGCCAAACTGGTGGCACTGGATTCGACAGTGGTCACCAGTACGCCGGCAGCTTTCGCGGCGTTTCTGGCCCATGATCTGCAAAAATGGGGCGGCGTGTTGCGCAACTCCGGAATCAAGGCGGAATAACATCCGCACGTTCGGCAGCATGGTGCCTGGAATCAATGCGAAAATCGTTATTCCGGATTTGTTGTGGCGAAATTAATGACCGAAAAGTTGAGCATGACCGCCGAAAGAAAATTCAAGCCAATATCCCTGTTGCTGGGTGCAACGCGATGTCTGGCAACGGTTGCGCCGGCGCTTGCGCAGGATGCGGGTTTCATGAAGGACTTCCGTAGCTGGAGATGGAAAAGGAAACCAAAGGCGTAGAGCGCAAGATCTGGATCAGCCACAAGCTGACGCCGAAGAATTACCAGAAGATCATTATTGAACCGACCAATTCGCAGGTGGTTTATTTGCCGACTACAACCTGACGGTGGTTCGCGGTCCCTGGCCTTGTATGGCTTATCCACCCTAGTACTTATTGCCGCCCAAATTCGCAGCAGGACAAGCTGCAGGGTTACTTGCAAAAGCTGGTCAGCAGCAAAGGCAAGCGCGATGGCCTGTATTACCCGACCAGCTCCGGCGAACCCTTAAGCCCGCTGGGCCCGTTATTTGATGCCGCGAATGCCGAGGCTTATGGCGGAACAGATACCAGGTCGACGGCTTATCACGGTTATCAGTTTCGCATTCTCAAAGGCCAGAGCAAGGATGCGCCGGGTGGTGCTTATGACTATACGGCGAAGGGCAGAATGCTCGGCGGATTCGCGCTGATTGCCTGGCCGGCGAGCTACCGCAACTCCGGCGTGATGAGCTTTATCGTGAATCACGACGGTATGGTGTACGAGAAGGATCTCGTTCCGGACACGATGGCAGCGGCCGGCAGGATCACCCGTTTTAATCCCGATTCCAGCCGGAAAAAACTGTATTTACACCGGTTATCCGGTGAAGGACAGGTTGTAACAGCCCTTCGCGCATTACGGGATTGCTGCCCGTACGGTTAGGGGGAAGCGGGGGCGCGACATATAATGCGCGCATGTTAGCCGCCGCCGCCGTCATCAAGGACATCTTCAGCCACCGCAAATTCTGGGCGGCGCGCTTCGGTACGGCCCCGTTTCTGCCGATGTCGCGTGCCGAGATGGACAAGCTCGGCTGGGAAGAATGCGACATCATCCTTGTCACCGGCGACGCTTATGTCGATCATCCGAGCTTCGGCATGGCCATTGTCGGCCGCCTTCTCGAGGCTCAGGGATTCCGCGTCGGCATCATCGCCCAGCCGGACTGGCACAGCGTTGATCCCTTTCGTTCGCTCGGCAAACCGAAACTTTTTTTCGGTGTTACCGCCGGCAATATGGATTCGATGGTCAACCGCTACACCTCAGACCGGCGTCTGCGCAGCGACGATGCCTACACGCCGAATGCCGAAGGTGCGAAACGGCCGGATCGCGCCGTCATTGTTTACAGCCAGCGTGCGCGCGAGGCTTATCCGGATGTGCCCATAATCATCGGCGGCATTGAAGCGAGTCTGCGGCGTATCGCGCATTTTGATTACTGGTCGGAGAAGGTGCGGCGCTCGGTGCTGGTGGATGCCAAAGCTGACATCCTCGTTTACGGCAATGCCGAACGTGCCATTGTCGATATCGCCCACCGTCTGGCGGCGCGTGCAACGCCCGACAGCATTACCGATATTCGCGGCACGGCTTTCCTGCGCGCGGCAACGCCGGCTGACTGGATTGAAATCGATTCAACACGCATTGATACGCCGGGAGCGCTGAATCCGCCGATTGATCCTTATGCGATGGAAGGCGTGACGGCAAAAGCTGCGGCACCGGAAGCGCCCAAGGGCGCTCAGGTCGTACGTTTCATCCGCGAAGTCAAAAACGAAGATCGCGCCCGCAGCGTGATCCGCATGCCGTCATACGAGGCCGTGGCCAACGACCCAATTCTTTATGCGCACGCCTCACGCATCCTCCATGTTGAATCCAACCCCGGCAATGCACGTGCGCTGGTTCAGCGTCACGGCGAAGGGAAGAATGCGCGGGAGGTCTGGATCAATCCGCCGCCGATTCCGCTGACGATGAAAGAGATGGATGCTCTGTACGAATTGCCCTATGCGCGCGTGCCGCACCCGGCCTACGGCAAAGCGAAGATTCCAGCCTACGAGATGATCCGTTTCTCGGTGACTATCCAGCGCGGCTGTTTCGGTGGCTGTACTTTCTGCTCGATCACCGAGCATGAGGGCCGAATCATCCAGAACCGCTCGGAAGATTCGATCATCCGCGAGATCGAGCAGATCCGCGACGAGGTCCCCGGTTTTACCGGCGTGATTTCCGACCTCGGCGGGCCGACAGCGAACATGTATCGACTCGCTTGCAAGAGCAAGGAGATCGAGATGTCATGCCGTCGGCCGTCCTGTGTTTTTCCGGCGGTCTGCCCGAATCTCAATACCGATCACTCGTCGCTGATTCATCTGTATCGTCGCGCGCGCACCTTGCCCGGCATCAAGAAAATCCTGATCGGTTCCGGCGTGCGGTATGACCTCGCTGTCGAGTCTCCCGAGTATGTGAAGGAACTGGCGCAGCATCATGTCGGCGGCTACCTGAAGATCGCCCCGGAGGCGATCGGCGAAGGCCCGCTGTCGAAAATGATGAAGCCCGGTGTCGGCACCTATTACAAGTTCAAGGAACTCTTCGACAAGTTTTCGAAGGAAGCGGGCAAGGAGCAGTACCTGATTCCCTATTTCATTGCAGCCCATCCCGGAACGACGGATCAGGACATGCTGGAGCTGGCGCTGTGGCTGAAGACAAACGGTTTTCGCGCCGATCAGGTGCAGGCTTTCCTGCCGTCACCGATGGCGACGGCAACCGCGATGTATCACTCCGGCAAGAATCCGCTGCGCAAAGTCACTCGCGACAGCGAGGACGTGATCATTCCCAAGGGTTTGAAGGTGCGCCGTCTGCACAAGGCTTTTCTGCGCTACCACGATCCGGAGAACTGGCCGATGCTGCGCGAGGCTCTGCGCCGCATGGGCCGCGCGGATCTGATCGGTTCCGGCAAACGTCAGCTGGTGCCTTCATTCCAGCCTGCGGGCACGGGTCTCAAGCCGGAGGGTGCGCGCAAGCCGACCAAGTATCAGAACTTCCGTACCCAGCATACGGGACTGCCGCCGTCTCCGGTGGCACGCGACCGCAAGGCGTCTCCCGCCAAGGCGAAACGTCCGGCACGGGCCGCGAAGGCGCGCTAACCGGCCTGCAGCTGCGCGTTGCTGCGGTGCCGGCGCGCACTCATTGTGGTGACGACCAGCATGTCGAGCATGCAGTAGAAGGTTCCCGCAGCCAGAGGCGGATTCAGCGTGGTCCAGCCGGTTACCGGAACGTGGTGCAGCCAGTACCAGTTGCCGACGGCAGTGCCGTAGATTTCCAGCCCCAGCGACAGCATGAACATCACCGCATACAGTTTGCGACCGCGGCTGAAGAGCATGCACAACACCAGTAAGGTGTAGAGGATCAACCCCATGGTGTCGGCACCGATCCAGGCCAGCGCGATGACCGGCGGCGCGGCGGCTAGCGGCACCGCCCAGATGATTGAGTCGGGCATGCGTTTGCTGACGGAGATTCCGAGGACGAGTACCAGTGCATGCGCTGGTGGTACGAACAGCGGGATGTTGTGCAACCGGTATTCGTATAGTCCCCAGCCCAGCGACAGAAAGATTTCTCCTGCGGTGGCGTAGGCCACGCATAGGATCATGCTGGTGCGCGTATCCGGCGCGGAGCGTGCCAGCCAGAACAGCAGCATTGCCCAGGTGATGATGCTCACAACGTCCTGCCCCCAGGGCTGCACATGCTGATCCACGAGCAGACCGATCATGATCAGTGCAACGATGGTCCAGGCCGGCGCCGGTGCGGCGACCGGGCTGTTGAGCACAGACGAGGCGGAGACGGTCATTCGTAAATAAATGATTTAATTGACTATTTTCCGTGGAATTTGGCTTTGCGTTTTTCCTTGAAACTGGCGATGCCTTCCTTTGCATCTTCACTCTGGCGGATGCGCTGGATGGTGGCGCGTCCCTGGGCGGCAAGCTCCGAAGGGCCTTTGGGAATGATGCGGCCGACGTAATCACGCAATACCGATACCACCAGCGGCGCATTCTCCGCCAACTGCCGTGCCCAGACCATGGCGGCATCGAGTTGCGCGCCGGGTTTGACGACCCGATTGACGAATCCGACCTGATACATGCGTTCGGCAGAAATTTCGTTGCCGACCAGCATCAGCTCCATCGCCACCTTGTGCGGGATGCGCGCGGCGAGTCCTGCAATCGCGGCGCCGGTGATGCCGACCTTGGCTTCGGGAAACATGAATTTCGTGTCATCAGCGGCAATGCACAGGTCACACATCTGTACGATGACCATGCCGCCGCCGACAACCCAGCCGCCGACTGCGGCAATCAGCGGTTTCTGCATCGACACGCCGATATTGGGTACGCAGGCAGGGAAATCTTCGGGTGGCCCCTTGATGTCGGCACCCCCCGTGAAATGTGCGCCGGCGTGGGTGAGAATGCCGACACGGTCATCGCTGTCATTCAGCCGTTCCAGTGCGGCGCGCAGTTGTATGGCAACATCGCTGTTGATCGCGTTGCGTTTCTCAGGGCGGTTCAGCGTGATGACGGCGATCCTGTCGCGGGATTCGTAGGTGACTACGGTGCTGCTCATGGAAGATTCCTTCGGTGAATTCAGTTGTTCAGTGGATTAACGTGGCACGCCCGTCAAGGGCGATGGCACCACACCCCGATTCGAGCACCAGCAGGGGATTGATGTCGAGTTCGGCGAGGCGCGGGCCCAGGGCAGCGGCCAGTTCGCTAAGTCGGGCGACGGTGTCTGCAAGGGCCGCAATGTCCGCCGGTTTGCGGCCGCGCACACCGGTGAGCACGGGCGCGATACGCAAGGCGCGGATCAGGCGCTTTGCATGCGCGGCAGACACGGGGGCAATGGCCATCTGCACGTCGTCGAGGATTTCAACCAGCACGCCGCCGCTGCCGACAACGATGACCGGTCCGAACTGCGCATCCCAGCGGCAGCCGACGATCAGTTCGATGCCGCCAGAAAGCATGGGCTGCACGACGCAGCCGTCGAGGGTGGCGTCAGGCCGATGTATCTCAAGACTTTTTGCGATGTTCTGCCAGGCAGTGCGCAGTGCGTCATCGTTGTTGATGTTCAGTTTGACCACGCCGGCTTCGCTCTTGTGGACGAGCTCGCGACAGACGCCTTTGATGACCACCGGATAGCCGATGCGTTGCGCCTGCCGGATCGCGTCATCCGGCGTTATTGCGAGAACGTCTTTCGTGGTGTTGATGCCGCATTCACGCAGCAGTGCTTTGGTTTCCGGTTCTGTCAGCCGGCCTGCCGGCAATCGCGCGGCATGCGCACGCGCTGCAGCGGCAACGGGCGAGGGCACTGCGGGCGGTGGCGGGCTGTGCAGTGCTTCGCCGTAATCAACGGCAGCGCGCAACACGCGCAAGGCATCGTCGAGCCGGTTGGTGTACGGGCAGCCGATTTCCTTCAGTGTACGGCGTGCGCCGTCAACGAGTGTTCCCGGCGTCAGCAGAATGGCGGTCGGTTTTTTGCCGGCGAGTGCCGCCTTTCCCCATTGCCTTACTTTGTCTTCAAGCTGTGGCGTGGTGGCTACGGCGATCAGGATGGCGCCGACCGCAGGATCCTTTGCCAGCAGTTCGTAAGCGGTGAGCGCGCTGTCGAGACCGCTGCTGCGCGGCAGGCCGCCGACGTCGAGCGGATTGAAAAGGCGGCCGGGCGGCAGCAGCAGACGCAACGACGCGCATGTTGCGGGGCCGGGTTCGGCGAGGGTGAGACCTGCAGCTGCGGCCCGATCACCGGTGACCGCGACGGTGCCGCCCGACGGCGATATCACGGCGATTGAAGACGCTTCGGGTGCGCCAAAGCGGATCAGGAAATCAGCGCAATAGATCAGCGCTTCCGGATCATCAAGCAAAATCACGGCATGATCGCGGCAGGCGGCGGACCAGATGGCGTACGAACCGGCAAGGCTCGCGGTATGGGATTGCGTGAGTTGCTGTCCGGCAGCGCTGCGTCCGGCTTTTACCGCGAGGATGGGCTTGCCGGCGGCACGCGCGCGGGCCGCGAGTTCGAGAAAACGTGGCCCGTCCTTCAGTCCCTCAACGTAGAGGCAGATTGCGCGGGTGGTTTCGTCATCGATGAAATATTCAACGAGATCGCACAGGTCGACATCGGCCTGATTGCCCACGGTGGCGGCCACACTGAAGCCGGTGCCAACGTCCTGCGCATGCGAAATCAGCGACGCCATCAGCGAACCGCTTTGGCAGGCAAGACCGATGGCGCCGCGTGGCATCGGTTCCATCGCCAGTGCAACCGACGAAGTCATCGCCAGACTCAGATGCGGGTTGATGTAGCCCAGGCAATTGGGGCCGATGAGGCGCATGCCGTGGCGGCGGGCGATATCGACCAGTTCCTGCTGCCGCGTGGCACCCTCGGCGCCGGTTTCAGCAAAGTCGGCAGTGATGATCACTGCGCCGCGCGCGCCGGCGCGGCCGCAATCTTCAAGCGCGGTTGCGAGGTGTGCGGAAGGCAGCGCCAGCAGGCAGACATCGACCGGGTCGCCTGTTCCCGTGATTTGCGCGACGGCAGGGATGCCAAGGACTTCTGTGGCAGTGGGATGCACGGGGATGATGCGCCCGCGATAACCATGTTGCAGCAGAAAGTGCATGACGCGGCCGCCGAATTTCGCGGGGTCGCTGGATGCGCCGATGACGGCAACGCTGCGCGGGTTGAGAATTGCCCGCAGTGTGGAAACAGCTGGATTCATGAGTCGGCCACGAGCATAACATCGGTGCGCCGGTGGATCGGCTTTCTCTTCTCGCCGGCCCCCTATAATCCGCAGGCGGCAATCAATTTTTGGAGAACACGATATGGACGGCGTTGCGGTTGTGACAGGAGCAAGTTCGGGTATCGGCGAGGCGATCGCGCAGGATCTGCTCAATCAGGGGCTCACGGTGGTTACCTTGCAGCGCCGCCCGCCGCGGATCAAGCATGAACGCATCCTGTTTCACGAAGTCGATCTGGCCAACGCCGCGGCGACGATGGCGGTGGCCAAGGAGGTGGCTGCCAATTACCCCGTGCGTTATCTGGTCAACAATGCCGGCGCCAACCGGCCGGGTTCGCTGGAACAGGCGACGATTGATGACATGGACCATGTCTATGCGCTGAACGTCCGGGCGGCGATGATCCTGATCCAGACCCTGGTTCCGGGTATGCGCAAGGCCAGGTTCGGCCGCATTGTCAGCATCTCCTCGCGGGCCATTCTGGGCAAGACGCAACGCCTGGCTTACGCCGCTGGCAAAGCCGGGTTGGTCGGCATGACTCGCGTACTTTGTCTGGAGTTAGCGGGAGATGGCATCACGATAAATGCAGTTGCGCCCGGTCCGGTCGCCACCGAGCTGTTCGACAACGGCCATCCAGTCGGCAGTGCCAAGCGCCAGGCGGTGATTGACAGCATCCCGGTGAAATTCGTCGGCGGACCCCGGGATGTGGCCCGGGCAGTGAGTTTTTTCCTCAGCCCGGACAGCGGTTACATCTCAGGCCAGACGCTGTTTGTCTGCGGCGGCAGTAGCGTCAGTGGATCGGGCGGCAATTAACTGCAATTCAAGATAAACATAAGTATTTGTTTTTAAGATATTATTTTCGCGAAGGCTGATCGCCCCCTCTTTTTTAGTTAGTCTGCGCTCACACTCAGGCAATCAATCACCTGAGCCGCAGCCGGTTGGGATGTTTCGGGGTGCGAGGTTAACCGACCGTCGACCTTTTGTGATGGCCTGAGCCGGCCTTGCGCTCGGGGTGCCCATTGGGGCCGGTAAGGGGCAATCGAACGCGCACAGCATTTTCCATGCCGATTCATTGACATCGACCCCTGATCCCACGATAATTGTCGGTTTCGTTCGGAGGGGTTCCCGAGCGGTCAAAGGGGGCAGACTGTAAATCTGTTGGCTCAGCCTTCGAAGGTTCGAATCCTTCCCCCTCCACCAGGTTTTTTCAGCGGTAAGTGCCTGGATTTGTTGTAAGTCGGGGTG
>JAURHM010000051.1 GCA_030833315.1 Burkholderiales bacterium | reverse complement strand
TTAGGGCGAAACGTAACCAAAATAGATTTGCAAAAACTGCTTAAAAACGTTCTCTTTCCGGTGATTGAAGCGGTATTCAATTTCTTTCAGATACATCGGGAAGTGATACTTTGAGACACCCCGGTAGTTGTAGAGAATGTGTTTAGCATAACTCCAGAAACCCTCAATGCCGTTGATGTGGTTCTTGGTGCGTTTATCAACTAACGTTTTGCGATGGCTGACCGTATGATGCTTGCCGAATCGGCGCAAGGAACGATATCCCCTGAAGGCGTCGGTGTAGTAGACCGAGCCCTTGCGAGTGCGTGCCCTGATGTGATTCATCAGGACTTCGGCGGACACCGATTCGACCACCTTGGTGTAGACCCGGCCCTCTCTCTCGAGGAGACCGAAGACCACACTCTTGCCGGCGGCACCTCGACCACGCTTGCCCTTGCGACGGCCACCGAAATAGGCCTCGTCCAGTTCGATCTCTCCTTTGAGCTTGCCGCCCTCCAGTTCACACAGATGAAACAGTGCTTCCCGCAGGCGCTGGTAGACCCGGCTGACCACTTTGATGTCCAGCCCCAGGTCACTGGCCAGCCGGTAGGCAGGCTGCAACTGGTAGAACCCCTGCAAGATCGCGATCTCACGGCGCAGCCGCGAGAAGCTTTTCGACTTGCCGCAGTTACGGCATTTGACGTAACCGCGAGCAGTGCGCAGCACCTTGAACGAACCGCAAAAATGCACTTGCGACCCCTCAAAAAGTTGGCCGCACAACTAAAATGACTGTTTTTCCCAATTGCCATAGGTACTTACCTTATACCTATGGTTACGAAACGCCCTAATTACCTCCTGCAATCATCCTGCAATCACCAGATTACAAGCGCTCGCTCTAAGTTCATATGAATCGATCCTCAGAACCCGTCGCGGAACCGAACCACCGCATCTTCAATCCGCCGCACCGCAATCACCTTGATCCCCGAGACTGGCTGCCGCGGCTGGTTGGCATGCGGAATCAGCGCATGGGTGAAGCCGAGTTTGGCAGCTTCCTTCAAACGCTCCTGGCCGCGCTGCACCGGACGCACTTCACCGGCGAGCCCGACTTCACCAAAGACCACGAGCTTTTTCGGCAGCGGTTTGTTTTTCAGTGAACTCACCACGGCCATCAGTACCGCGAGATCAGCTGCCGGTTCGGTGATGCGCACGCCGCCCACCGCATTGACGAAAACATCCTGATCAAAACAGGCGATGCCGGAATGGCGGTGCAATACCGCCAGCAGCAGCGCGAGGCGATTCTGCTCGAGGCCGACACTCAAGCGCCGCGGATTCGGCGCATGCGCCTCATCCACCAGCGCCTGCACTTCAACCAGCAGCGGGCGTGTACCCTCCTGCGTGACCAACACGCAGGAACCGGCGACTTCGCTGTCGTGTTGTGACAGGAACAAGGCCGAGGGATTGGCGACACCTTTCAACCCCTTGTCGGTCATCGCAAACACACCGAGTTCATTGACCGCGCCGTAGCGGTTCTTGAAGGCGCGGATCAGGCGGAAGCTCGAATGCGTATCGCCTTCGAAATAAAGCACGGTATCGACCATGTGTTCGAGCACGCGCGGACCGGCCAGGGTGCCTTCCTTGGTGACATGGCCGACAAAGATGATCGTGGTGCCGCCGGCCTTGGCCAGGCGCGTCAGCTGCGCCGCGCATTCGCGCACCTGCGCCACCGAACCCGGCGCCGAGGTCAGCGCATCGGAATACAACGTCTGGATCGAATCGATGACGGCGATTTCGGGTTTTTCTTCCTGGATCACCGCCTGGATTTTGCCGAGACTGGTTTCGGGCAACACCTGCACCGTCTGCGCATCGACATTGAGCCGTTTCGCGCGCAGCGCGATCTGCTGCGGCGATTCTTCGCCCGACACATAGATGACTTTGCGCGTCGCGCCGATGGTTGCCAGCGACTGCAGCAGCAGAGTTGATTTGCCGATACCGGGATCGCCGCCGATCAGCACTACGGCGCCGCGCACCAGACCGCCGCCGAGCACGCGATCGAATTCATCCACACCGCTGGGTATACGCGATTCTTCACGCGCCTCGACATCCGACAGGCGCTGCAGCTTGCCGGTCTCGGCAATCAGCGAAAATCGGTTGGCCGACTGCGGCGCGGTTTCCGCGACCGACTCCACCAGCGTATTCCAGCCCTGGCAATGCGGACACTGCCCCTGCCATTTCACCGACTGGCCACCGCACTCGGTGCAGGAATAAACGGTACGCGCTTTGGCCATTGCCTGATTATCCCAGTGCGCGCAACTGGCGCAGCATCGCCACGTTGATCGGGTGCGCGGGATCAGCCTGCATCGGGATCGTGCTGAAGTGGCCTTCATGTGGCACGACGATTACATCAGCAGGGCAACCCACACCGCGGCAGGCCGCGGCGTATTCCTGCGTCTGCGCAACCCAGCCCGGCGCCTCTTCTGCACCGGCCGCGAGCACCAGCGGAACCGGCTTGCGCGGCAGATGGAATTGCGGGCTCAGGGCATTGACACGGTCCGGCGTCAGCTTGATCAGCTCATTGACGCTGATATGCAGCACCGGTTCAACATCATAAATGCCTGACACCATGGTTGAGCCGCAGATCAGGTCTGCCGGCAGGCCATGCTTGGTCCAGTCTTCAGCAAGGCCCATCGCCGCGAGATGCGCGCCGGCGGAATGTCCATACAGATAAATACGCCGGCCATCGCCGCCGACACGTTTGGCATTTTTAGCGGTCCATACCACGCCGCGGATCACCTGCTCGACGATGGTGTCAAGTGACACCGCCGGGCACAGATCGGTGCCGAGCATCACCACCGGGAAACCGGCCTGCACCAGCGGTTCGGCGAGGATCGCCTGTTTTTCTTTTTCACCGACGCGCCAGTAGCCGCCGTGCAGGTAGACGACGATCGGTGCCGTTCCGTTACCGGCGTGATAGATATCCATCTTCTGCCGCGGCGTATCGCCATAGGCTACATCGAACTCGCCTTTCAGCCGCTCGCGCGCCTCTTTGGATAGCCTGCCGCGCAGCGCATGCTGGGCTTCAACATCCGTCGCCCAGGCCCTCGGGTTGTATTGTCTTTCGATATCGTGCTGCCAGTCGCGCCACGGCATGCTGCTCCCCTCTCGTCTTGTTTTGTCTGTTAACGCCGGATCAATCCTGCTCGATGACCGGAAGCCGCGCGGTCAACGCGCACAGTAACTCGTAACTTACAGTGCCTGCGGCCTGCGCCACGTCGTCGATCGGATTGCCTTCACCCCACAGCACGACGCGGGTACCGAGCCCCGCTTCGGGCCTATCGGTAATGTCGACGCACAACATATCCATCGACACCCGCCCCACGGTGCGTGCGAGTCTATCACCCACCAAAACCGGGGTGCCGTTGGGCGCATGGCGCGGATAACCGTCGGCATAACCGCAGGCGACAATGCCGATGCGCATATTCTTTTCGGCACGGAACAGGCCGCCGTATCCGACGGTGTCGCCGGGCTTCAGCGTGCAGGTGCTGATGATTTGCGAAGCCAGGGTCATCACCGGCTGCAGACCCAGCGATACGGCGCTCTGCTCCGCGAAGGGCGAAGAACCATAAAGCATGATGCCGGGGCGTATCCAGTCAAAGTGAGTCGCCGGATAACGCAACGTCGCTGCCGAATTCGCCAGCGTGCGCGGCGCGGCGATGCCGGCCACCGCCCGTTCAAACGTCTGCAGTTGCCAATCAACGCCGCGCGCACCGTCGGCATCGGCGAAATGACTCATCAGTGTCACTTTGCCGACGCCCGGATGCTCCTGCAGGCGGGCATAGACGTCCGCCACCGCCTCCGGCGCAAAACCCAGCCGGTTCATGCCGCTGTTGATTTTCAGCAGCACATCCAGCCGCGAGCCTGACGGCAGCCCTTCGAGCAGGCGCAGCTGCTCTTCACTATGCATGACCGTGGCCAGCCGCCGCGCCGCACCCTCGGTCAGCTCGCGACGGTCAAAAAATCCTTCCAATAAAACAATGCGTTGCGCGTAACCCGCGGCGCGCAGCTGCAGCGCCGCTTCAAACTCGACCACCGCGTAACCGTCGGCGGCGCGCAGGGCCGCGGCTGCGCGCAGCAGCCCATGGCCATAGGCATTGGCCTTGATCACCGCGAACACCTTGGCATGCGGCGCATGCGCGCGCGCAACGCCGAGGTTGTGCGCCAGCGCGGCCAGGTTGATGGTTGCGGAAATCGGTCTTGGCATGGCGCCGCTTATCGATGCTCAGGTTTCACGCTGAACGGTATTGCGGAAATATTCCTCGAATACCACTTCCAGTTCGGCAATGACTTCTACCGCAGCGCGCCCCTGCAGGGCATGCTCGGCCATCAATTCGGAAGTGCGGCCGATCAGCTTGCGCCGCTCGATCATCGGGTAAGTGCGCGTCAGGCGCTTGATCGCCATCACCACAGTCTCACCTTCAGGCGTCGGCTTCGCATTGACCGTGACAGCAGCATCGGTCGTGCGCATGCCGCCGCGCACGGCCAGGAACTCAGCGTAAGCCCGCAGTGCATGACGGTCATCGGCATGCAGCGCGCGAAAAATCGTCAGCAGGCGCGCTTCAGCGTCATCCGGCCGGCCTGTCATCGCGCGGCCGCCATTTCCTTCATGCGCGTCATCGCGAATTCGACGAAGGTCGTCAGCAGGCGCGAACGGAACTTGCCGTTGGGCGTCACCACCGACAGCGCCCGGATCAGCGGCGGCTCCAGCGGCACGGCCACCAGCACGCCGAGCTTGAGTTCCTTGGACACCGTGGCGCGCGAAAGGATGGACACACCTGATCCGGTTTCGACAACACCCTTGATCGACTCGGGGCTGCCCAGTTCCATCACCACATTGATCGCCTCGGGTGCGATTTTGTTCTGGCGGAAATACTTGTCGGCGACTTCACGCGTGCCGGAACCCGACTCCCGGCTGACAAAAGGTTCAGCAGCAACCTCCGCCGCAGAGACGCTTCGCGCCTTCGCCAGCTTGTGTTTCGGACTGCAGATCATCACCAGTACATCCTCGCAGATGACCTCGGTGATGACGCCCTGCAGTTGCGCCGGCGATTCGATCAAACCCAGATCGAGTGCATGATCGGCAACACGGTTGGCGATGATTTCCGAATTGGCGACCGTCATATGCGCCTGCACATGCGGATACAACGCTTTGAACTCGCCAAGAATCTGCGGCAAGTAAAACTCGGCGACGGTGGTGCTGGCACCCAGCAGCAAGGGGCCGCTGATGGCGCCGGTCAGTTCACCGACACGGGTTTCGAGTTCTTCCGACAGGGTCAGGATTTTTTCGGCATAGCTGAAAACCAGTTCACCCGCCGGGGTCAGAGCAATGCGGCCGTGATTGCGCTCAAACAGCCGGGCATTTAGGTGTTCTTCCAATTGCTTGATCTGGAAGGTCACCGCAGGCTGCGTCATGAATAATTGCTCCGCCGCCTTTGTAAACGACAGTTGCCGGGCTACGGCGTGGAATACTTGAAGGCGGCGGTCGGCCATTGGCGAAAAATGAGGTTTCGGACGATAAATTGACGAAAGACCGATACTACCCGTAAGGACGTTGCCAAAAAAGCCGGGAAAGACCCCTGCAGCCCCGATCCGGCAGGATCCGGCAGGACCCGGCCGGCATGGCGTTAATAGAGGGTAGTCCGTATCGATAACCGCTATAGAACTGTGGTATAAAGCCGCGGTCACACTATTTTGACTGCCTCGCAAAAGACCGTTACATCAAACACGGCCGCCTGGGCATCACACCAACAACACCGACGACAACACTCAGCGATACACAGAACATACCAGGCGGACACCCGCCCTCCGGATTCATGCCATTAGGCTTCTACATCATCATGGCGGCGCAGTTCTTTTCGTCGCTGGCCGACAACGCCCTGCTGGTGGCCGCCATCGCCCTGCTGATGCAGATGGAATCGCCGGCATGGATGACGCCGCTGCTGAAATTCTTTTTCACGGTGTCCTACGTCGCCTTCGCCGCTTTTGTCGGCGCCTTTGCCGATTCGATGCCCAAAGGCCGGGTGATGTTCATCACCAACAGCATCAAGGTGATCGGCTGCCTGCTGATGTTCTTCCATGAACTCTGGGAAATCCCCGGCGCGCCCGACTATCTGCCGATCCTGCTCGCCTATACCGTGGTCGGTCTCGGCGCTGCGGCTTACTCGCCGGCGAAATACGGCATCCTCACTGAATACCTGCCTCACCACAAACTGGTGGTAGCCAACGGCTGGATCGAAGGCCTGACCGTCGGTTCGATCATTCTCGGCACGCTGCTCGGCGGCATGCTGATCAGCGCTGCGGTTTCAGCCAAACTGCTGGCTATCGACCTGCCGCATTTTGATACCGGCGTCGACACCCCGGCCGAGGCGGCCATCGCCATCATCATGCTGTTCTACGGCGTCGCGGCCACCTTCAACCTCTATATTCCGGACACCGGCGTCGATCACCGTCCGCCGAACAAGAATCCGATTTACCTGGTACGTGAATTCGCGCACTGCGTGAAGCTGCTGTGGTCCGACAAGCTGGGACAGATTTCACTGGCCACCACCACGCTGTTCTGGGGCGCCGGTGCAACCCTGCAGTTCATCGTGCTGAAGTGGGCCGAGGTGGCGCTGGGTTACACACTGTCGAAAGCCACCATGCTGCAGGGCATCTGCGCCGTCGGCATCGCCGCCGGCTCGGTGATCGCCGCCAAGGTAGTGCCGCTGAACCGCGCCGTGAACGTTGTCCCGGTCGGTATTGCCATGGGCTTCGTGGTCATCGCGATGAATTTCGTCAGCTCGATTTCAGTCGCCATTCCGCTGCTGATTATCATTGGCGGCCTCGCCGGATTCTTCGTGGTGCCGATGAACGCCCTGCTGCAGCATCGCGGCCATATCCTGATGGGTGCCGGCCACTCCATCGCCGTGCAGAACTTCAATGAAAACCTGTCGATCCTGGCAATGCTCGGGCTCTATGCCCTGCTGATCAAGCTCGACCTGTCAATCTACTGGGTCATCACCATGTTCGGCCTGTTTGTCTCGCTGTCGATGATGCTGGTGCGCAAACGCCATCTGCATAACCTCGCCACCGGCCCGTTGCCGGCGATTCCGGCAGACGCCAAACACTGAACCGCGCCGTTCGCGCATTAAAAAAGGCTGCCCGCGGGCAGCCTTTTTGTTGGTCAGCGGACGTATCAGACCGGCTGGTATTTGAAACGTTTGACCTTGGCCATGTTGGTGCCTTCGATGCGGATCAGGCTGGTCGGCCCGACACGTTTCGGCGAATGCAGGTCACCTTCGTTATAGATATGCGCAACACCCGGGGTCAGTTTGTAGGAACGGACTTCCTTGACTTTGCCGGGCCTGTCGGCGCTCGCCGGCTCAAGCAACTGGTAATCGCGCATCTGGGTTTCCCCGCGCGCCTGCCCGTAAATCGCCCAGGAATGCGCATGGTCATGCGGATCGCTGGTCTTGGCATCCTTGTAGTCGTGCGCGAGGATGCAGAAACCGAATTCGGGATCCTCGTACAACATCTTGCGTTCGCCGGTGTTGGCGTCGACATGCTTGTCGATGAAGGCCTTGTCCTTCAGCACTTCCTGCAGCAGCGCGGCGACCTTCTTGCGTCCGGCAGGGCCGGGCTCCGCCTTGATGCAATCGTGGCACTGCGCGGCGAACTGTTCCAGGGTATGTCCCATCACACTCTCCTCTCTTCGTGAAACCGGAGGGCCATTGTGCCGCAATCGGCTGCCCGCTGGAAAGTGCCGGAGTTGATGCAGGTTAATGCCGCCGCCGGTTGCGGACTATGCGGCAGGCGATGTGAGGTCAGGACGCTGGCACCACCGGCGGCAGCACGCCGCTGCCAAGCTCGTAACCGAGTTGCGATGCGGCCTTGCGCAGCACCTGCACATGCTTTGTGCAGGCCTTCGGCGTGAAACGGTTGATCGGTCCGGACACTGCGACGCAACCGATCAGCCGGTGATTGATGCCGAACACCGGAAACGCAACGCTCGCCACCTGCGGATCACGCTCGCCATGCGTGACGTGGTGGCCGATACGGCGGATGTCGTCGTAAGGCGCGCCGGGCTCGCCTGAAAAAGCGAGCAGCACCCGGCCGATCGCCCCGCGGTTGACGGGAAGGAACTCGCCCATGCGCACGTGATGCCGGATCGCCTGGGGACCATCGACGCGTACGACACAGCTGCGCGAAGTACCTTCGCGGACGTAAAACGCCGCACTCTCTCCCGTCGCGGCCGACAGATCCCGCAGCACGGGCTCGATGCAGGCCGTCTGGCCGAATACCGTCTGGTAACGCGCCCCCAGCCAGCCGGCGCCGGGCCCGAGACGCCATGAACCGTTGTCCAGCTGAACGAGGTAGCGTGCCGCCGCCATGGTCCGCGCAATCCGCAGCACGGTGGTCTTGTGCAACTTCGTCCGGCGGGCCAGCTCGCCGAGGGTCAGCGCGGCTTCGCCGGTACGGAAGGCATCGAGAATGCCCATCGCGCGGGTGACCGCGATCACGCCGTCGCCGCCGGAGGATTTTTTGCTGCCCGGATTACCGCGTTCAATGGCCATCGTTTCATTCTACGAAACACCGTTGCGGATATCAAACCCCCGGCCTAGAGTCCGCGCACTTCCGGTTTCAGCACCCACCGGACCACCTGCGAGGACAACAAGATGAGCACCAGCAATTACCCTGAAATCCGCACCGACTTTGAACGCGTCCCCCCCGAACTCGTCGCCGCCGCGCGCGAACTGCCGGCCGCGATCCTTGCAGACGTTTATGGCCGGCGCGGCACGCTGCACGGCCGCGTCGCGCCGCTGTCGCCGACAATGAAGGTTGCCGGCCCTGCACTCACCGTCGAAATCCGTCCCGGCGACAACCTGATGATCCACGCCGCACTGGCCATTGCAAAGCCGGGCGACGTCCTCATCGTCGACGGTAAAGCCGACCAGACCTGCGCGCTGATCGGTGAAATCATGACCACGCAGGCGCAAAAGGCCGGATTGGCGGGCATGGTGCTCGATGCTGCAGTCCGCGACGTCGAAGCCCTGCGCTCCAACGGCTTCCCGATTTTCTCCTTCGGCGCAAATCCTGCCGGACCGACGAAATTCGTGCCCGGCCGCGTCAACTGGCCGATTTCGGTCGCGGGTGTTGCCGTCAATCCGGGCGATCTGGTGGTCGGCGACGCCGACGGCGTGGTTGTCATTGAGCGCAAACGCGTGGCGGAAATGATTGAGGCCGGCCGCAAAAAAGTGGCGGACGAGCAAAGCCGCATCCGCGCCATTCATCAGGGCAATCTGATACCGGGCTGGCTTGAAAGCGCGCTGAAAGCAGCCGGTGTCCGCTCTGGAAGCGCAGCATGACCGCCGGCAAACCGGTGATCCTCGTCACCGCCGCCGACCTCGCGCCGGAGGCGGTCAAGCTGCTCGACGGCTTCGACGTGGTTTACGCCGGCAAGACGCCCGACGAAGCGACGCTCTCCACATTGTGCGAACAGCACCAGCCGGTGGCAATCATCGTCCGGTACGGCCGCATCACCCCGAAGATCATCCAGGCCTCGAAAAAGCTGCGGGTGATTTCCAAACACGGCAGCGGCATCGACACCATCGACAGCGATACCGCGAACGCCATGGGTATCGCGGTCCGGGCGGCAACGGCGGTTAATGCCGACGCCGTCGCCGAACATACCTGGGCGCTGCTGCTGGCCTGTGCGAAGTCAGTGACGCAACTCAATGCCCGCATGCATGAAGGCCACTGGGACAAGTCCATACACAAGAGCCTTGAACTGAAAGGCCGCACGCTGGGCCTGGTCGGACTCGGCGCCATCGGTCAGCGCGTCGCCACCGTTGGTAACGCGATGGGCCTGAAGGTCATCGGATACGATCCTTACGCCAAGGCAGCACCTGCCGGCGTAACGATGGTCGATCTGCAGACGCTGTTCCGGCAATCCGACATCGTATCGCTGCACTGCCCGCTGACCGCCGACAACCGCCGGATGATCAACCGCGACAGCCTCGCACAAATGAAAGGCGGCGCGATCCTGATCAACACCGCGCGCGGTGGTCTGGTCGATGAAGCCGCAGTTCTTGATGCGCTGGTCTCGGGAGCACTGCGTGCAGCGGGTCTGGACAGCTTTGACAGCGAGCCCCCGCCCGCCGACCATCGGCTGCGCAACGCGCCCAATCTGGTGATGTCGCCGCACATCGGCGGCGTCACCAGCGATGCCTATGTCAATATGGGCGTTGCCGCGGCCAAAAACATCATCGACGTCCTGCAGAAAACACCGGCCTGACACGCGACAACAGCCTGACAGGGCTGAACACCACCGAGGAGAAAGTCTTGAAAAAACAGATACTTGGCTGCATTGCCGCGCTGCTGGCCACCGTTGCCGGCGGCAGCGCTTTTGCGCAACCCGCGTACCCGACGAAACCGATCCGCTTCATCGTGCCCTTCCCGCCCGGCGGCGGCACCGACATCGTCGCACGCATCATCACCACGAAGCTGGCGGAGAACCTCGGCGTGCAGTTCATCGTCGACAACCGCGGCGGCGCCGGCGGAACCCTGGGTATTGCAGCGGCCGCGACAGCAAGTCCCGACGGCTACACGCTGATGATCGGTCAGACCAGCAATCTCGCCATCGGTCCGGCGCTGTACGAAAAACTGCCCTACGACACCTTCCGTGATTTCACGCCGATCAGTCTGGTTTACGAGACGCCGCTCGCAGTGACCGTCTCTTCGCGCTCGCCGATCAAAAACGTCAAGGAACTGATCAACAATTCGAAGTCGAAACCGGGCGGAATTAATTTCGCCTCACCCGGCAACGGCACGGTCGCCCATCTCACCGGGGAACTGATCAAGAAAACCACGGGCATGTCCTTCGTGCACATTCCCTACAAGGGCGCCGCGCAGGCGATCCCGGACCTGATTGCAGGCCGTGCGGATTTCTATATTTCATCGCTGGAAAGCGCCAAGCCGCATATGCAATCGGGCACTATCCGCGCACTGGCAGTGACTTCGGTGAAACGGGCGCCGGATGCACCGGACGTCGAAACCATCGCCGAGGCCGGCTACAAGGGCTTCGAGGCCGTCACCTGGTGGGGTTTCCTCGCACCGGCAAAAACACCGGCGCCGATCGTCCAGAAACTGTCTGCAGAAATCGAAAAGGTGCTCGACAATCCCGAGGTCATGAAACGGCTGCCGGGCGCCAAGGTGGCCACCGGCCCGAAAGCCTTTGCCGACAAGCTGAAGACCGACTACAAGAAATGGGCGGACGCGGTGAAGGAATCCGGCGCCAAGGTCAACTAAGCAACACAGGCGGCGGGCCGGCACCGCCCGCCCGAGCGATCACGAGCCGATCGGCGCGATACGGAATTCGACCACTGCGGGCTCCTTGCCGAGATGGTCGGCCAGCCTCGGCGTATTGGACTGTTCCAGCGTGCGCAGGACCATGCGGTATTCGAAACGTTCACCGTCCTTGGTCAGCACGTAATTCAGATTGGCCACCGAGAATCCGTACTGCTTGACCAGATCACGCAAGTCCTTCTCGGCCATCGCCTCGGCACGGCGGAACTGCACGCGGAACTGCGCGTAGAACTCCGTCGGCATGCGGCTTTCAATCCAGCGGAAGGAGGACAGCGTGCCGAGCGTTGCAGCGACAGCCAGCATCGCCGGAATCCAGAAGCCGATGCCGAACAGGATACCGATTGCGGACGTCACCCAGATTGATGCCGCGGTGGTGAGGCCGCGCACGGCCAGACCTTCCTTCATGATCACGCCGGCGCCGAGAAAGCCGATGCCGGTCATGATGCCCTGCGCCATGCGCGTCGGGTCCACTACCACGCGCGAATTACCATGGGGCTGGAACCAATAGCTTTCGTAGACCTTCACCAGCATCAGCAGTGCCGAGGCCAGGCACACCAGTGTGTGAGTGCGGAAACCAGCGGGACGGCCGTGGTAGCTGCGCTCAAGGCCGATCAGGCCGCCGGCCGCGAGTGCCGCCCAGGCGGATCAGGATATCAATGAGATCGCTGTTCAACATGTTGCGGCCATTCTGCGTCTCAGCAACTCAGCGCCGCAACCGCAGATAGATCTCCGCCAGCTTGTTGGGCAGGCTGTTGATGTGATCAAGCACGAGGTAATGTCCGGGCCCGAAGATCTGCGGCAGATACTGGTTAGCCATGGTATCGACCGTGACGCAGAAGGGATGCACACCCTTGGCCACCGCCTCCTTCACCGCCATGCGCGTGTCCTCGTGCAGGTAGCGCCGGTCACCGCCGTCGTCGTAATCCTCGGGACGGCCATCGGACAGCAGCAACAGAAGGCGACGCCGGCTCTCAACGCCGTCGAAGGACGCCGTGGCGTGGCGGATCGCCGCACCCATGCGCGTCGCCAGCCGTCCCGACATGCCGCCGATCTGCGCGCGGATGTCGTCGGACATTTGTTCATTAAAACCCTTCAGCGTGTAATAGCTGACGTTGTCGCGGTATTTGGAGCAGAACCCGGCGATGGAATAGGCATCACCCACCTCCTCCAGACTTTCCGCGAACAGCAGCACCCCGGCACGGATACGGTCGACCAGCCGGCCACCACCTTCCGGCAAATGCTGCATGATCGACGTCGACATGTCGGCAAGCAGTGTCACCGCAACCTCGCGCTGACGGATTTCGCGCCGCTTGTAGATCGCCGGCCGCGGCGACTGTCCGGCGCGTTTTTCGGCAACAAAGGACACCACCGCATTGAGATCCATGTCGTCGCCGTCCATCTGCTGCGTCAGCGGCGCGGCGCGTGTCGGCTTCTGCGACTGGATCGCCTTCTTCAGCCGTTTCAGCGCCATTTCATACTGCTTCATCAGGCGGTTGGTCTCGCCCATATTCGATTCGGCGAGGCGCTTTTCCTGCACCCAGCTCCAGTTGCGCTTGTAACGCGACTCGCGGTAATCCCATTCCGGATAGGGGATGCCCTTGTCGCTGCTGCCGGTGTTGGGGCCTTCCTTGTCGCTCTGGCCAGAAGCTCTGGCTGACTGACCCGAGGAATCACCGTAGCTCGGCACTTCCTGTTTTTCGCCATCCTCCTGCTGCTCACCGGATTCGGCGTTTTTGGAAGCTTCGGTTTCTTCGCCGCCCTCTTCCTGCTGCTGATCCTGCTGCTCCGCACCAGCCTGCTGCTGGTCGGATTGCTCGTCGGTTTCCTGCGGATGCGCCAGCCGCGTCGCGTTGGGGCTGCGTCCCGGCAGGTAAGCCGCCTGGAAAGCTTCCAGATCGGTCACCGCGGGCAGCGTGCTGCCGTTATAGAGTTTCGCCGCAGCACGATAGGCATCAGCCACTGAGGCGCCGGGAACCAGCAGCACTGCAAACCGTTCATCCGCCGCGCCGCCTTCCAGGGCTGTCAGCGCCGCCTCGATACTTTCCAGCGCGAGGTCGTAATAAGCCGCGGATTCGGCATGCCGTGTGTTGAGCATTCGCGCCGCATTACGCAAGCGCTTGAGGTAATTGGGCACATTGCGCTGCACGCCGGCATCAATGCGCAGGTCCTCACAGATATCGAACAACAACTGGAAGCGCAGCGCATCATCGCCGTATTTGATGAACAGCGGCGCCCAGGAAACCGCGCCGCTCTTCGGCAATTCCACCCCGGCCTCGACAAACATCTGTTCCAGCGCAGTACGCTCGAAGGTGCGGTAACGCATGTGGCCCGCGGTATGCAGCAGCGCGAGAATCGCCTCTTCGCGATCCGCCATCACTGCCGGAAAATAAATGCTGCGGCCATCGGTCTCGATGAACGGACGGCCTTTTTCCGGCGACCAGGTGCTTTCCTTCAGATCGAATTCGCCACCGAACCACACATCCAGCAGCATGCCCAGCAGGCGGTTGCGGTCGGTCAGCCGGTAGCCGGGCAGATGCTCCAGCAGCATCGACAGGCTTTCCTCGGATTCCAGCCGGAAATAGGCTTCACCGCGATTGCGTCCGGTCTGCAGGATGTCTGCCCCGCGCGAAGCCCAGGGCAGAATCGCCTGCGCGCCGAGCAGGTTACGCACGCGTACCGCGCCAATCAGATAAGTACCCAGCATCAGCTTGCGCGATTCATACAGCTCTTCGGCGGGACCGGCGATCTGCTCGATTGCAGTAATGCCGCCGAGGCGGCCCGAGAGTTCCAGTACCGGCATCGAGAAATACGCCGCGCCGCTTTCAATCTGGCGTGCACACCAACCGAAACCGATTTCTGCCCAGCGTTTTTCACCGGCATGACCGAGCGAACCGTAAGCGCGCGCGACATTGGCCATGAAGCCTTCCAGCGCGCGCCACGAGGCCCGCCACTGCATGAAGGCCAACGCCTGGCCGGTCCATGGCCGCACTTCCTCGGAGACCCTCTCGGCTTCCAGACTGCCGCGGATAAACGCGCGCCCTGCGTCACGCTCAAAGCTGTACAGCGCCTTGCAGGCTTCCAGCCAGTACAGCGTGTCGGATTCGCCGTAGGGCGCAATCGACGGCAGCACCGCTTCGACTTCCTTGTACGCGGCGACGCTGAGTTCCTTGAACCCGGCAAAGGCCTGCTCGACGGTGGGGGTGTATCTCATGGCATCAGACCAAATGCTGTCGGAGCACAGCGCTTTGCTGCGCCGCGCCCGGGACCTGCATTAACTTATCCGGCGTTAAGCAAAGTGCGCGTTGACGATTTCCATGAGCGCATCGGAGAGTTCGGTATCGTCGGTGATCGGATTAACCATCGCCACCTGACAGGCCACCACCGGATCCAGTCCGGCGCCAATCATGTTCGCGGCATAGACCAGTGCGCGGGTCGACGTCGATTCTTCCAGGCCATGATCCTTCAGCAACCGCGCCTTGCGGCCAATGGCCACCAGCTTTTCGGCGACATCCGGCCTGGTGCCCGGCACTTCCTTGACCAGGATCTTTTTCTCGACATCCTCTGACGGGAAATCGAAATTGATAGCGATGAAACGCTGCTTGGTCGAAGGCTTCAGGTCTTTCAGCACGGTCTGATAACCGGGGTTGTATGAAATGACCAGCATGAAATCCTCATGCGCGTCGATTTCCTGGCCCTTTTTCTCGATGCTCAGCTTGCGGCGGTGGTCGGTCAGAGAATGGATCACCACGGTGGAGTCGGTGCGCGCCTCGACAATCTCGTCGAGATAGCAGATCGCGCCGGCCTTCACCGCACGCGTCAGCGGACCGTCATGCCAGATGGTATCGGAGCCTTCCAGCAGGAAACGGCCGACGAGATCGGAACTGGTCAGATCTTCATGGCAGGACACGGTCACCAGCGGACGCTTCAACTGATAAGCCATGTATTCCAGAAACCGTGTCTTACCGCAGCCGGTCGGGCCCTTGAGCATGATCGGCAGGCGGCGTTTGTACGCGGCCTCGAAAATCGCCACTTCATTGCCCTGAGGCTCATAGTAAGGCGAAACATCGCCAACCTGCGGTGTCTGCACGATGTCGTGTTCAACGCCGCGCACGCGGTTTGTTGCTGTCTTCATCAACGCTCCAGAGTCAGATTCAAGAGTTCCAAACAGCGCCTCCGGTCTGCACCACAGCAAACCTCGCGCCCTCTCCCGATATTAATACAGTTGCGGCTGCACCAAAGGCAGTCCGGGTGATTGGCCGTCAACCACCATCGCTTGCAGTACGGGCATCACAGACGGCATGCGCGCACAAGGCTGAAGCCCTTGATGAGGCGGCTGTCCGTGGATCATCGTCACAATAAAAAATAAATCAATAAAAACATATGGTTACAAAATACCCTTGGAATCCACACGGCTTCATTGACGCCGATGCGCAACATGCGGACCGCACAAGCCCTGAAGATGACGGTCTGGATATCATGCGCGGGTTACGCCTGATCGCCATTACCGCTGAAAGGATATTCATGCAACGCGCCACCACCAAGCTCCGTGCCCTCGTCAAAGCCGGCAAATTCCTCGAACTGCCCGCGGTGCACGACCCGCTGACCGCACGACTCGCCGAAAGCGTCGGCTTCAAGACCATTTACAACGGCGGCTTTGTCACCGGCGGCAGCACCACAATCAGCGAGCCGCTGCTGACGATGAACGAACAACTCAACGTCGGCAACAATATTGCCCATGCGGTGAACATCCCGGTGGTGATGGACGCCGGCGCCGGCTGGGGCGAACCATTGCACACCATGCGCACCGTACGCGAATGCATCCGCGCCGGCATCGCCGGTGTGCACATCGAAGACCAGCTGTTTCCGAAACGCGCGCACTATCACACCTATGTCGCACACAACATTCCCTTCAACGAGTTCCGCGACAAGATCCGCATGGCCTGTGAGCAGCGCGACAAGACCGACAAGGACTTTGTGATCATCGCCCGCTCCGACGCCTGCCGCGAACAGGGCTACAAGGAAGCGGTCAAGCGCATGCTGATGTCGCGCGACCAGGGCGCTGACATGGGCCTGATCTTCCCGCGTACGCCGGAAGAAACCAAACGCGCACCGAAGGACTGCAAGCTGCCAATGGTTTATGTACAAAGCCGCGGCAACCGCGACGGCCGGCCGCTGTATTCCTTCAAGCAGCTCGAAGACATGGGTTATGCCGGCAGCATCGACGCCATCCTCTCGGTCGGCGTGCAGTTCCATTTCATGCGCAAGGCGCTGCTGGAGCTGCGCAGGACCGGCGACTACACCGGCATCAAAACTGACGAATACATCACTGCCCGCAAGCAGATCGAAGACCTGATCGGCCTTGAGGAGTATTACAAGATCGAGGAGGAAACGGTCGAGAAGATGTACAAGAAGGAAAACGCCAAGAAGAAACGATAGTGGATCAGAGGCGATCGTTGCAAATCCATACCGATCTGGGCAACATGCCAGAAATAGCATCGCCTCCAAGTCCACTGCCTATCTCAAAGGCTGCTGAAAATGACCGACAACCCGCTCGTTGCCTCAGGAACTCAATCGCCAGTCGAGCATCTGCGAGCGCTTGCGATTGATGCATTCCCTGAAAGATCGGCACTAAAATCCACCCCGATCGGCAAATCACTGGTGAAAGGGTGGAGTCAACTTTCAGACTCGTCTGGCCTCTCTCCATGGGAATTAGCATCTGGAATCGGACGGATACTGAAAATACCAGTTGCGGAAAATCTCGAGGCTGCCGATTTAAATTCAGCGCGGTTGATTCCTGAACAGCTCGCGCGCTCGGCGCTGGTCCTGCCACTGAACGAAACAGGCGGCGAGTTACATGTCGCGTGTGCCTACCCTTTCATCGGGGGCGGCGTGCGCCGCGTCCGCTTCGCTTCAGACCGCAAGCTGAAACTGTACATCGCCCCCGCACAGGAAATCGAACGCGCCATCACTCTGCTTTACTCCAAAGCAGCCGAACGTCAAAGCCTTGCTGTCGGTTCATTGCTGTTTTCCAACGAGCCCTCAAAATCATTCGAGGACGGCGCGGTCGAGGAAAGTGCGGTGGTTCGCCTTGCACAAGGCCTGATCCTCAAGGCGGTTGAACAAGGCGCTTCCGATATGCACATACAACCGTTCGCGGGCGGCGGCATGGTGCGAATCCGTGTTGACGGGATACTTCGCCGCCTGGCCTTCCTGCCGGGGCCGGTTGTGCCCGCACTGATCCGCTACATCAAGGCAAACAGCGCGATGGATCCGACCTCAGACCGGATTGCCCAGGATGGCCGGGTTTCCGCTTTCATCAATGAACGCGACTTTGACATGCGCATTTCGGTATTGCCTGCCAGTCGCGGCGAACGGCTGGTCATGCGCTTTCTCGATCAGAACCGCGTTTACCGCCTGTCCGCGTCGAGCTTCTCGATTGCCGAACTGCGCGCTTTCCGGCGCATGGCCTCAAACAGTTCCGGCATCCTGCTATTGACCGGCCCGACCGGATCAGGAAAGACATCAACCCTCTATTCGCTGCTTGCCGAGCTCAACCGTGTAAGCGAAAGCATTATCACCGTCGAGAACCCGGTTGAATACCGGCTGAACGGTATCTCTCAGGTTGAGATCAACAACAAGGCGGGGCTTACTTTTGCCGCGGCACTACGCTCGATTCTTCGTCAGGATCCCGACATTATTTTGATCGGTGAAATCCGCGACAAGGAAACCGCCGAAATTGCAATGCAGGCAGCAATGACCGGCCATCTTGTCCTCTCTACGTTGCATACCAATGACGCAATCACCGCGATTCCACGGCTGCTGGATCTCGGCATCGAGCGCTCGGTCCTGGGTGAGGCGTTGATCGGGGTGGTATCACAGCGTCTGCTGAGAAGGCTGTGCAAAAAATGCCGGACCCCGGTCACCGAACCCTACCGCCGGGAGGAACTGCTGTTCCGGCAAGTGACTGGAGAATGGCCGGGGTTCCGCTCGGTTGGCTGCGAAGACTGCGGAAAAACCGGCTATGCCGGCCGCCTGCCGGTGACAGAAATTATTGAAAACTCCCCTGTTCTGGCAGATGCCATCAGTTCAGGAGTCAGTTTATCCAAGCTGCGTGAAATGAAACGCGGACCATTGACTTCAATCGCAGTGACAGCTGCATTGCGCGTCATCTCGGGCGGCACCTCAGTCCTGGAAGCAGTGCGCGTCATTGGCACCCGTTTCTGGCTGGCGACCGCAGCGGGCTTCAACCGGCCTCCGCCCAGCGAATCGACATTGATAGGCCCGGAAAACGAAATGGCAGAAACATCAGTATGCATTCTGGTTTTTGCCCGCCGGATGGCTCAGGCAGAGCAGATCGGCAAAGCCTTAGAACAGGAATATCTGAATGGAATTCAGGCGGAGGCACCTGAGGGATTTAAGGCACTTTTATCGGATACGCCGGAAAGATGCCGAGAACTAATTGAGAAGAATGAAAATACGACCCTCATTGTTGCCGACATCACGCCGGGCGAAGGGGAAAACGCTTTCGATCTCCTGAAAAAGCTCCGCAGGGATCTGGCTTGGGCCCAGCTACCGGCACTACCCATCATTCGCCCTGAAGACCAGGAAGTCCGCCAAGCCCTTGAGACCCACGGATTGGGGGATTACCTGATACACCCTGTCACCCCGGAGCACATTGCCGCGCGCGCGCGTGCCATACTCAAAGGATAGGAAATCAGCCTGACCGCGGCTCAACCGCCGAACACCAGCGGTTCAGGTATCACGAAGTGTTCGTCCTCGCCAAAGCGCAGAACATAGCCCTTTTCATCCCGCGTATAGGTCATTGTCCGCATTACATCGGATACGACGGGCTTAACCTGTAAAAACAGGATGCGCCGGATCGCCGTTTGTCCCAGCGTAATTCAACTGTGGCCGTGCCGTCGTAACCCCGGCGGAGCCCGATGCTTCGCATTCCCGTGTTTGGCTTTAGCTCGGCGCACCGGGAATCGTCGCATTCGCGTTGAAGTGTGTTCCCGGAACTACAGCGTCTACTTTGGCCGGGAGCCCACGAACCATGTTCAAGGTCGATACAGTTTCCCGCAGTTTTCTTCACAATGGCGTCGTTGTCCCGGCGCGTGAATAGAAACGCAATTGGCGAGACAGGTATTCAACTGCTGCTGCACCGATAGTTGCTGAACCACAGGCGCAGTATTGCGGCACTGACCGTTCTGCAGCGATTGTCCGGACGGACACTCGCATTTCTTGCCATCAGCACTCAGTTGCTGACCGCCGCTGCAGACCATAGTGGGCGCTGGAGGCTGCGGCAGTGTGAGCGGGGTAATATTGCCATCTGCTGAAATGCACAACGGCGTTGAAGTGGAGGCATCCCAATTCATGACGCTACCGGCAGGACAGCTTGCGGCAGGACGGGGATGACATTTCTGATCTCCCTGGTACCAGACGTCGTTCGAGTTAGCACAAGGAGGCGGGGTGTAGCATGCTTTGGCGCCGTTGGGATCATCCACAAGGTATTGCCCCAGCGGACATGACGTAATCGAAGGTGTGGACTGCGGCAGTGGTGTGGGCACGGCCTGTAGCTGTGGTGTCGGCGTGCTTATTGCCGGCAGCGTCGGTACCGCGACCGGATCGCCACAGGCGGTGAACGGACCGCCTACCGGCACCAGGCACACCACGCGCTTGGGATCGGTCAGCGGCAGAGCGAAGCTCACCACGGTATCGGTGAGCACGGCACCGCCCTCGATCGACAGGTTCTTGGCAAACTCGTCATGTGCTGCGCGCGCCACCTTCACGGCCTGAGCGCCCTGGCTGGCAACGCGGGAGCACACGGTCAGCACGGGGCGATAGCCGGATTCATTACCGTTGCTGACGGCCTCAAAGGCGTAGGCGATGCGCGCATACTCATCGGAGATGGTTGGCGCCGAGAAACGCTTCAGCACCTCATCACATTTACTGATGACCCCATCATCGGCAATGTTGGCGTTGGCGGTGGATTTGGCAGCATCGAACTTGGTGACGATGTCAGTGGCGCGGGCGCGTGTCGTATAGTTGCCGTAGAGCGGGATAGCAATTGCCGCGATGATGCCAATGATGGCCACGACCACGAGGATTTCGAGCAGGGTGAAGCCGGCCCCATTGCGGCGGGAACGTTGACTTAGTGTCATTGCGGGCGTCCTTTGTCGATTTTCTTGCTGCCGTCGGTATCCAGCATCACGCTGACATCACCGGAGGTGACGAACAGGCGATAGGTCTCACCTGAATAATCATAAAATACCACGCTGGCCAGCGCGGCATTGGGGATGCGTTCGGGCAAGCGGCCGAGTTCGCCTTTTGCGGATTCGATGGAATGCCGGGCCTGCTCGATGATGGTATCGAGATCACGGATTATTTTTTCCTGTGACTGGGGCGCAATGTGGTGCCACATCGAATCGATGGCCCACGCCACGCTGGCAATCAGCGCCACTGCAGTCATGACCGGCAACAGGCGCTGAAGTAGATTGACCCGCTTCATACGCGTGGCACGGCGGGCCTCATCAAGTTTCACTGAATCGTTTGCACGCTCCACCAACTCTGAGAGATCCACAGATTCGTCAACCAAGCGCTTTGTCATGAAATTTCCTTTGGGGTTGGGAGCGCGGCCAAAACGCCGTCCGGCACCTGCAAAAAAGGTTTCCCAATTGTGAATGAATTTTGGCCTGATCGGACATAAAAATGGGGGGGCAGATGAACTCCTCGCAGCATTCAGAATGCGAAACACTCCCGACTGAAGTCGATTAGAAAAACACTGCCTGACTCAACAGCCGCGATGCTTGAGCTGTCTCTTGGCCGTGTTGCGAAGGACATCATTGCCACTCTCAACTACCCGGCGAATCTGCGTGCAGTTTGCCCGGTCGGCATAGAGGATTGCCACCGCAAGAAAATATTCCGGCTTGTCCCGCGCCGCCAGTTGATCGAAAACCGGCTGCGGCGTTGACGGATTGCGAGCCAGCGCCGCCAGCACGAAGGTCTGGTACAGTTTGTATTCGAGATCGTCGCGAAAATCCTTTGGCACCACATTCGCGAGACGCGCCGCAATCGCAGGCGTGATTTTCAGATTCTCGGCAAGGCCTGCAACCCGCTCGTAATGAAGCGGACCAGCAGCAATTTTTTCCAGCACCGCCACCGGCGTTCCCGTATTGGCGCCGACCAGCGACACCAGCCCGTGGCTTTCCTTCTGATCCGCCATCGCCGTCAGCAGTGCGGCCGGGGTGACCGGATTCTTCGCCAGCGCGACAAACACCTCTTCACCCCAAAGTGGAACCCAGCGCTGGCTGACCGCCATCAGTTCATCGGGCGATGTCAGCGGATTCTCCGCAACCGCCATCGCGGCACGATGCAGCAGGACCGCAGCGCCGAACAGGACAGCAATCGCCACAAACGCCGAAGCCGTGTACACCCGCGGGCTGCCCCAGGCCAGCTCTCCGGCCAGCACATCAACAGCAACAAAGCCGACATACACCACTGCGCAACCGATCAGGGCGGCGATTGCGCCGTAAAACGGAATCAGGATCAGTCCGATCGCCGTGGTGGAATTGGTCGAGGTGAACACTGCGTAAACGATTAATGCAGTCGCCAGCAGAAAGCCGTTGAAGGCGCCCAGGACGTAGATCAGTTTTCGTGAGCGGAAAATATCTGCCATGTCGGTGTTGTCGGTTCAGACGACACTGTAGCAACAACAACCCTAGCTAACCAAATGCAGCAACAAGCAAACAAAAAGCCGGGGAATCGCCCCGGCTTTTGTCTTACTGCAACATACTGAAAACGTTTACTTCTTCCTGACCGCCTTCTTCGCCGGCTTGGCTGCTTTTTTCGCCGGTGCTTTTTTCGCAGCAGGCTTTTTGGCCGCCGCTTTTTTCGGCGCGGCTTTTTTTACCGCCTTGCCTTTGGCTTTGCCGCCCAGCGCCTCCTTTGCCGCCTCACGGCCGGCAATGCGACCGAACACGGCGCCGGACATCAGGCCGGTGCCCAGCGGGTAGTTATAGTGGAACAGGCCGCCGACCATCTCACCGCAGGTGTAGAGACCGGGGATGGGTTTCCAACCGGTGGAGATGACCCGCGCCTGCTTGTCGATCTTCAGACCGCCGAAGGTAAAGGTGATGCCGCCGGTGACCGGCCACGACACATAAGGCGGGGTATCGAGTTTCTGCGCCCAGTTGGTTTTCGGCGGGTCGATGCCCTCGGTATGCAGGCCGTCGAGCACTGCGGCATTGAACGGGCCGCCGTGGCCGCAATTATCGTTGTATTCCTTCAGCGACTTCATCGCCTGCTCGTGATCAACATTGAGCTGCTTGACCAGTCCTTCCAGCGTGTCGGACTTGAACGGCTCGCTGGTCGAGTAACGCGGCTCCAGCAGGTGCATCGATTTGGCATCAAAGATCTGGTAGACAAGGCTCTTCGGCTGC
>JAURHM010000084.1 GCA_030833315.1 Burkholderiales bacterium | reverse complement strand
CGGCGATGGAGAGCTTCTTTTCTACACTGAAGCTGGAACGGGTGAACCGGCGTCGTTACGCCACCCGGGATGAAGCACGCGCCGACCTGTTCGACTACATCGAGCGGTTTTACAATCCCCGGCGTAAACACTCAACGCTGGGTAACATCAGCCCAGCCGAGTTCGAGCGGCGGTTTGGAAGCTAAGTGCAAGTGTCCGGAGAAACGGGTGAAGCCCATACCTCAGGGAACTGGTGAGCGGTAATTGGCAAGCAGTCGTTAGACGAAGCGGCCACAAACCCATATCCAAATCGTTTGATACTAAAGCCCAAGCGCTGCAATGGGCCAGACTGCTGGAATCAGAGATCGACCGCGGGATATTTGTAGACCGCATCCCGCCATTAATACGGTGCGGGTTTACTGTTCAAAGATCACCGAGATTACTGATGAACTGTCCGCTTGACGGAGGCGCTTACGCCAGTGCATCATTAAATCGGACTCCAATATCAAGTGCTATTGTTCTTGGCAGTCACGTCGATTATTCAAAAAAAATAAACAATGATTTATTCGCCTTAATTGGGGGTGTGAATTTATGAATGCGCCGAGTGTTGCGAGTCTCGCAGAAACGAAAGTCCAGTCACTACGCGCTTGTAATTTCTTTTCTAGTTGTGATGATGAAGACCTTCTACGCCTCGTTCCTTATTTCGAGTGGTTGCCATTCAACGCAGGGCAGTTACTGATCAAGGAAGGGGAGGAGTCAGATTTTGCTTTGGTGGTCTGCTCGGGCGTATTGGAGATATTAAAAGGTGATAATTCGAATCACAGGCTGATGTCTAATGCCAGCGCCGGCTCGATACTCGGCGAGATTGGTCTGGTAACGGGAGAAAAGCGCTACGCTACCTGCAAGGCTGTGGACGCAGGCGAGGCCGGTTTGCTCTCTCGTGAACAATTCCTTCTGATGCAGTTGAGGGATAGGGACCTGCATTGGATGCTTTTGGCGCTAATGACCAAGCAATTGGCCAAACGGCTGACGCAGGTCACCGACATAATCGGCGCGCTAAAACATAAAAACGATATAGCGCTTGATGCTGCACGTCGCATACTTGATGCCTCAGGTGGCTTGTAATTATTTTCTGGGAATACTAAAGCCTATTCAGACCTATAACCGCGATGATTCTCAAAAAACTACAACAAAAAAATTGATCTGCCCCCCATGGGTATCTACACAGCCGTGTAGAGTCCGACTAGGCCGAAAACACAGACCCCGCTCCGGCGGGGTTTTTGTTTGCGGTTGCTTAGGGAAGTCTTTAGGTAGAGGATAAGCAACCGTGGGAGTGGCGGCGTTTAAACCTTCAATAAATCTTTTTTTAAATTTAGGGGCAAATCTTGAGCTTTCATATCAGGTTAATTAAAACCTTATTCTTGGCATTTACTATTTCATTATCGACCGCTGCACTTGCTAATGAACAAAGGTTCCAAAAATTAGAGCAGCGTCATATGGAGCTAATCAAGCGAGTTGAAATGCTGGAATGGCGAATGGAGAAACATAAACTGGTCCTTGAATGCTCAAGGGTAAAGGATGCGGCATATAAAGCGTGCCCCACTTTGATAAAAGGTGTCCAACCCTGACTACGCCGCAAATAAAGCCCCGCTCCGGCGGGGTTTTTTGTTTGCGGTTGCCAAAGGAAGTCTTTAGGTAGAGGATGAGCCTGTGCCGCCTTGGGAGTGGCGGGTAGCGCCTCAAAAAGCGTTTAGCGGTATTTCTTCAGGCCTTTCTGCTGGTTTAGTATTTAGGAAACGGGAGGCCTTATGCGATACCTAGCTTTGATTCTGTTTATTCTTGCTTCACCCACATACGCGCAGTCGGATTCTTTCATTGAAGTTAAATTAACAAGAACCGATAGTGGAGAGCCTGTATTTGTGAGGGCTATTCTAAGTAAACCTGAAAAAGAAACCACTATCGCACTTTTATACTTCAGGGGCTATCCCGGGGTTGCAAGGATTAAATCAGTTGATGACAAATCCAAAAACCTGCAGCCATTCATGCGGGATAACCAGAAACTTTTCCTCGAGAATGATATTGCACTGGTGGTTATGGATTGCCCCACTGATAAGTGGCTTCGTTTCGACTGCAGTGAACCTTATCGCCTTTCTAAGGATTATGCAGACGACATAAGAACTGTAATGAAAGTTCTTCGTGAGCAGCACAAGCTTTCCAAGCTTTTCATTATGGGCCACAGCATGGGCGCAAGCAGTTCAAGAGGTCTGGCTCTTAACTTGGGAACTGAAGTTGCGGGAAGTATTCATTCGGCTGCAATGAATAACGTAAACCGTAGCAGTGGTTTTGGAGGCAATTTTTCAGACTTTCCTTATACCGCCCCAAAAGCTCCCCAAGTGCATGTTCATCACCAAGACGACGCATGCCCATCCACCCCATACCATACTGTAAAAAGTTATTCGGAAAAGAACTTAATGACTGTGGTTGGTGGTTTGGGTGAGGGTGATAGATGCGGTGGTGGTCACTATCACTCTTACCTCGGTAGAGAAAAAGAAGTTGTTGAAGCCGTAATAAAGTGGATAAAAACTGGACAAACAACGCCAGTTGTCGGAAAAAACGAATAAGCGGCAAAAAACCCCGCTCCTGCGGGGTTTTTTTCCGTTTGCCAACATAAGCCCGATATCACCAAGCGAGTCCTGCGCGCATCTGTTCTAATCCTGCGTCAAGTGCCTTCTCGCAATTGGAACACTGAGGGGACTGAACATCGACCGGGGCGCCACAGCACACGCAGCCTTCGGTTCGGATTAAATCCCAGCCAGTTTGGAATTGGCCGCAGCCAGCCGCCCGACCAAAATGCGCAGATAAGTACGATCGAAATTCAGCCGGCAGATTTCCGAAGCGTGCTCCAGTTTCCTGACGGCGATTTTGATCATGCGCAGATCGGTGGCCGCAATGACATCGGCGGAACGCGGCGTATCACTGCCGCCGAGATAAGCCATCTCACCCACGCATTCGCCCGATTTCAGCAAGCTCAGCAAACGCCGCTTGTGCAGCACCCGCGCCTCGCCGCTGACGATGATGCCGAAAAAATCGCCGGGGTCGCCTTCCTTGATGATCACTTCGTCCTTGGCAATATCCACCCATTCGGAAAACCGCAACACCTCCCACAACTCAACGTCACCGAAGGATTTGAAGAACGACAGGGTGCGCAGGGTGTTGAATTTTTCGGTGTCAAGCACCCCGTGTTTGGGCAACGGCACGCCGGCGGCGATCGCCGCCAGATCACCGGAAAACTGCTCCCAGGTCATGTAACGCACCGACTGATCACGTGCCATCGCGCGGCGCACCACAACATCGATCTCTGACGGGATGTCCTGGCAGATTTCCGAGGGCAGCGGCGGATCGCCATTGAGGATCTGATGAGCCAGACCGGCAATGTTGTCGGCCGTAAACGGCAAACGACCCGTCAGCAACTGGAACATCACCACACCCAACGCATAAATATCGGTCTGCAGGTTCAGCGGCAGGTTCAGATGCTGCTCGGGCGACATATACGCCGGCGTGCCGATGCCATCGACCATGGTGCGTTCGGTCATGGTGATTGCCGCCGAACCGAAGTCGGTGACCTTGATGTCGGTATTGTCCTTGACCAGGATATTGGCCGGCTTGATGTCGCGATGGATCACACCAAGCTGGGTGGCGAAATCCAGTGCCCGTGCGCACTTGTAGATCACCTCGATGACATCACCGATCGCCAAAAGGTTATCAGGGCGCGTGAATCGCTGCAGCGTACCGCCCGACACATACTCCATGACGATATAGGCATTATCCTCATCGGCGACGGCGTCGTAGATTTCAACGATATGTGGATGATTGAGCTTGCCCGCCAGCGAAGCCTCAGTCAGAAACAGACGATGCATCAACTGGCCGCGGTTCTGGTCTTTCAGCGCCATCTGCGATACCAGCTTGATGGCCACCTGCCGGTCATTGAACTCATCTTTGGCGAGATAGACGGCGCTGGTCGCGCCATCCCCGAGCTTGCCGAGGATTTCATACTTGCCGATCCTGTTGACGACCGATTCAGCCATGAGGCCGCGCCTTTTAATGATTTTTACAACCCGCAAACGCCACTCAACTACGTTTCAGTCATGTAAATGCCTGCACAATAACGGGTATGCATTGATTAGACCTTGCACCTTGTCGAGCGTCAACCGGACAATGCGCTACCATGCATCGCCAATACACGACAACCCGCAATGGCATGACTGACGCCGCAAACCATCTACCTCGCTGGCATTTCTGGATCGACCGCGGGGGCACATTCACTGACATCGTCGCGCGCACGCCCGACGGCGTCACGGTCACGCACAAACTGCTGTCCGATGATCCACTGCAATATAGTGACGCCGCGCTGGCCGGCATCCGGGATCTTCTGGGCATCCCCCGCGAAGCCGCCATCCCCGCGGAACACATCGCCGAAGTCCGTATGGGCACCACGGTCGCCACCAACGCACTGCTGGAACGCAAGGGGGAACCGGTAGCGCTGTTCATCACCCGCGGCTTCGGTGATGCCCTGCGCATTGCCTGGCAGAACCGCCCGCGCATTTTCGACCGGCACATTGTTTTGCCGGAACTTCTGTACAGCGCCGTTCATGAAGTGGATGAACGCATGGGCGTGCATGGCGAAGTCATCCGTACACCGGATGAAACGGCTTTGAAGCGCGATTTCGCAACCGCAAAAGCCGCAGGTTATAACGCCATCGCCATTGCTTTCCTGCATGGTTACCGTCATCCGGCGCACGAACAGCTGGCGGCCCGACTCGCCCGCGACTGCGGTTTCAGCCAGGTTTCGGTATCGCACGAAGTCAGCCCGCTGATGAAACTGGTAGCCCGCGGTGACACCACGGTCGTTGATGCCTATCTGACGCCGGTGCTGCGCCGCTATGTCGATCGATTACGCAGCGAATTGCCGGATACAAGGCTGCTGTTCATGCAATCCAGCGGCGGACTCACCGATGCCGGCCGCTTTCAAGGCAAGGACAGCATTCTGTCCGGGCCGGCCGGCGGCATCGTCGGTGCGGTACGCACCGCGGCAGCCGTGGGCTTCGATCGCATCATCGGTTTCGACATGGGCGGCACCTCAACCGATGTCGCGCATTTTGCCGGCACCGACATTGGCGCACTCGAACGCACATTTGATGCCATGGTCGCCGGCGTGCGCGTGCGCGCGCCGATGCTAGCCATTCACACCGTCGCAGCGGGCGGCGGATCCATCCTGCAATTTGACGGCTCGCGACTGCGTGTGGGTCCGGAATCCGCAGGCGCCCATCCGGGGCCGGCTTGTTACGGCAAAGACGGACCGCTCACCATCACTGACTGTAATGTGCTCCTCGGACGCATCCAGCCTTCCCTGTTCCCCAGCGTGTTCGGCGCCGATGGCCGGCAAGGGCTGGATACTGCGGCAACGCGGATGAAGTTCATTCAGCTTCAACAAAAAATAAATAATAAAAACAATAACTTAAAAAGTATCGAGGCGCTGGCTGAAGGCGGCCTGCGCATCGCCGTCGAAAATATGGCCAATGCCATCAAAAAAATATCGGTGCAGCGCGGCCATGACGTCACCGGGTACACACTGGCCTGTTTCGGCGGCGCCGGCGGCCAGCACGCCTGCCGGGTGGCCGATGCACTGGGCATGACGCGGGTGTTCATCCATCCCCTTGCCGGCGTGCTGTCGGCACTCGGCATGGGACTGGCCGACATCACCGCCATGCGCGAACAGTCGATCGAATCAACGCTCTCCGATTCGGCACTCCTCGAATTGCAGGCGATCATTACCAGACTCGGCGATGCTGCGCGCGATCAGGTCCTGGCCCAGGGCGTGGCTGCAACAGCCATCCGCCTGCAGACCCGCCTGCTGATTAAATACGCCGGTACCGACAGCAGTATCGGCATAGCCCACGGCACCAGTGACGCCATCCGGCAGGAATTCGAGCAGGCCTATCTGCAGCGCTACAGCTTCCTGATGCAGGACCGTCAGCTGGTCATCGATTCCGTTACCGTCGAAGCCATCGGCCAGACCGATCATCAACTCGCACCCGCCATTGCAGCCGGAAAAACGATACCCGCGATGCAGGTGCCGATGTATTGCGAAGGCGCCTGGCGTGAAGTCCATGCACATCACCGTGCCGCGTTGTCAGCGGGAACACGCATCCCCGGCCCCGCCATCATCACCGATGCCAATGCCACCACGGTCATTGAACCGGGCTGGCAGGCCGAAGTGGCCGTCGAAGGCCATCTGCTGCTCATACGCACAAACCCGAAGAAGCCCGAGCACGCCGGCTCGCAGGTGGATCCCGTGCGGCTGGAGGTGTTCAACAATCTTTACATGTCGATCGCAGAACAAATGGGCGCAACACTGGCCAATACTGCGCATTCGGTCAACATCAAGGAGCGACTGGACTTCTCCTGTGCGCTGTTTGACGGCGATGGCAATCTGATCGCCAACGCCCCGCATATGCCCGTGCACCTGGGCTCGATGGGGGCAAGCGTCCGCGCCGTCATTGACGCCAACCGGGGGCGGATGGCGCCGGGTGACGCCTGGATGCTCAACGATCCCTACGCCGGCGGCACCCATCTGCCGGACATCACGGTGATCACTCCGGTCTTCGATGCCGAAGGTCGCAAGGTACTGTTCTATACCGGATCGCGCGGTCACCACGCCGACGTCGGCGGCATCACCCCCGGCTCGATGCCGCCGGACAGCCGCCACATCGACGAGGAAGGCGTACTGATTTCGAATTTCCTGCTGGTGCAGAACGGAAAATTCCGCGAAACCGAAACCCGGGAACTGTTTTCCTCGACCCGGCACCCTGCACGCAATATCGACCAGAACATTGCCGATCTGCGCGCGATGATTGCGGCCAACCATAAGGGCGCGATGGAACTGGAACGCATGATCGGGCAGTTCGGCCTCGACGTCGTCCAGGCTTATATGCACCATGTGCAGGACAACGCTGAAGCCGCGGTACGGCGCGTCATCGACCGCCTGCATGACAGCAATTTCAGTTACGAAATGGATCACGGTGCGGTGATCCGAGTGGCCATCCGCGTCGACACTGCCAATCGCAGCGCCATCATCGACTTTACCGGCACTTCGCCGCAGGGTAATGACAATTTCAACGCACCACTGGCCGTCACGCTCGCTGCCGTGCTTTATGTGTTCCGCTCCCTGGTCGATGATGACATTCCGCTCAATGCCGGCTGCCTGCGCCCGCTCGAGATCATTGTGCCGCCAGGCACCCTGCTCAATCCGCAACATCCCGCCGCAGTCGTAGCCGGCAATGTCGAAACTTCGCAGTGCGTCACCGACGCGCTTTATGGCGCCCTCGGCGTGATGGGCGCTTCGCAGGGCACGATGAACAATTTCACCTTCGGCAATGCCCGGCATCAGTACTACGAAACCATTGCCGGCGGTTCCGGTGCCGGGGATGGCTTTGACGGCACGTCCTGCGTGCAAACCCATATGACCAATTCGCGTCTCACCGATCCTGAGGTGCTGGAATGGCGTTACCCGGTGCGGCTCGACAGTTTTGCGATACGCCACAACAGTGGCGGTGCCGGTCGCTGG
>JAURHM010000016.1 GCA_030833315.1 Burkholderiales bacterium | reverse complement strand
TCATGCACCAGGAGCGCAATTACCCCGGCAACGTCAGCGGCACGCAACTGAAGAACCCGGACTTCGCCGCCCTCGCCCGCGCCTACGGCCTGCATGGCGAGATCGTGGAAAAAACCGAGGATTTCGAAGCCGCCTTTGAGCGTGCGTGGTCAGCCAAGACCGCATCGCTGCTGGAGCTGCGCGTTGATCCCGATGCGATCACGCCGCGCACCACGCTGTCGGCGATCCGCGCTGAAGCCAAGAAAAACAAGAAAGGCTAGTCCCGCTCATGGTGCTGTTCCTCAACGAAGACAATGTCAAAGAACTGATTACCATGCCGCTCGCGCTCGAACAGGTCGAGCGCGCGCTGAAAGACCGCGCAATGGGCAAGGCCACCGACCTGCCGCGTGCGCGCATCCAGACGCCTTTCGGCATCCAGCATGTGCTGCAGGCATCGGCGCCGGAACTGAACACCATCGGCTTCAAGTATTACTACACCGCCGGCAGCGGACGGAAATCGTTCTACATTCACCTGCTCAACATGAAGACCGGCCTGCTTGAAGCCATTGTCGAGGCCGTTTGGCTGGGCATGGTACGCACCGGTGCAGCGAGCGGCGTGGCGTCCAGGGCGCTGGCCAATCCCGGCGCATCGGTACTGGCACAGATCGGCGCCGGTTTTCAGGGCATGGGCCAACTCGAAGCGGTGGTCACCGCACTGAACATCCGTGAAGCGCGGGTCTATGCACGCACCCGCGACAAACTCGAAGCCTGGTGCAAAAAAATGAGCGACAAGCTGGGTATTCCGGTGATCCCTGCGGCCTCCGGCCCCGAAGCCATCAACGGCGCGCATATCGTCAACGTCATGACCAAGTCCTCGACGCCGGTGATCGACGGCGACTGGCTGCAGCCGGGTCAGCATGTCAATGCGGCGGGCTCCAATGCACTGTCGCGGTGCGAGATCGACGGCAAGACCGTCGCGCGCAGCAAACTGATCACCGTTGATTCACGCGGTACCGCACGCAACGAATGCGGCGACCTGCTGCCGGCGGTTGAGAATGGTTTGCTCAGCTGGGATGTGCTCACTGAAATCGGCGACGTTCTGACCGGCAAGGTTCCGGGTCGCGCGGCCAAGGACGACATCACGCTGTATGAATCGCATGGCATGGGCATCCAGGACATTTACACCGCGGTAAAACTGGTTGAACTGGCGCGGGCGCGCAAAGTCGGCGTAGAACTGCCGATGTAACCACATCATAACCATTTGTTTATATTGATAATTTATGACTACCTCCAATGACGTGATCGGTTTTGTCGGGATCGGTGCGATGGGCACGCCGATGGCAGGCAACCTGGCACGCGCCGGCTACAAGGTGACGGTGTTCGATCTCGATGCCGCACGCGCCGAAAAACTGGCTCGTGAAGCAGGCGTCACTGTTGCAGCCAGCCTGTCCGAACTCGGCGCAGCATCAGACATCATCATCACCATGCTGCCCGAGGGCAAGGCCGTACGCAGCGCACTGTGCGGCGACAAAGATTCATTCAAAAACTGCATCCTTGAACGCGCCAAAAAGAACGCGCTGATTGTCGACATGAGCTCATCGTCCCCGATGGGCACGCGCGAACTCGGCGAGGTACTGGCGAAACGCGGGCTACAGTTCATCGACGCGCCGGTGTCCAATGGCGTGAAAGGTGCGATTGCCGCCACGCTGTCGATCATGGTCGGCGGTGACAAAGGTCTCTTTGATCGCGTCAAACCAATGCTCGAAAAAATGGGCAACCAGATTTATTACGCCGGCCCGCTGGGCGCCGGCCACGCAATCAAGGCGCTCAATAACTATGTCTCGGCGGCAGGACTGATCGCCGCGAGCGAAGCGATGCATGCCGGCGAGGCTTTCGGCATTGATCCGAACGTCATCGTCGACATCATCAACACCTCCAGCGGCATGAACAACACGACCAAGAACAAGTGCAAGCAATACATGCTCTCCGGCGCCTATAACGCCGGTTTCTCCGCTGGCCTGATGGCGAAGGACGTGCGTACCGCGCTGGAAATCGCCGAGGCGATGAAGACCTCGACGACATTCGCCAAACCCACGGCTGACGTCTGGAACGCGATGGAACAAAAGCTGGGCTTCATCGCCGACCACACCGAGATGCACCGCTTCCTGTCCAAGACGGATCACTGATCCCCGGCATCATGGAACTCTGGCGCGGCAGCCATGACGATTCATGGGAAACGGTTCAGCAGCAACTGGCCGGGAACTATCTGAGCGACGGCCTGCCGCTGGTGCCGCCGACCGCAGAGCGCGTCAGCGCGATGCTCACCGCCAACAGTTACAAACCCGAAGAAGAAATCGCAATAGTCGCGCCGAGTTTTGCGATGGCCACTGCCGGTGACATCGCCATCTGCGCGGTGATGGCCGGCTGCAAACCCGAATACTTCCCTGTGCTGGTGGCTGCAGTCGATGCGCTGGCTGATCCGCAGTTCAATCTGCTCGGCGTCGCCACCACGACCGGCTCAGCAACGCCCGTCTACATCATCAGCGGTCCGATCGCCGCTCAGATCGGACTCAACGGTGCCGCCAACGCACTCGGCGCCGGTCACCGTGCCAATGCCACCATCGGCCGCGCGATGACGCTGATCCTGCAGAACATCTGCGGCGCAAAACCCGGCGAACTGGATATGGCGACGCTGGGTCAGCCCGCCAAATACGCCTGCTGTTTTGCCGAGAATGCGGAAAACAATCCATGGCCGCCGCTGCATGTGGAACGCGGCCTCGCGGCCGATGCCAGCGTGGTCACCGTCGTCGGCATCGCCGGTACCGTCGAGGTCAACGACTCCGACAGCCAAACCGCATCCGACATGGCGCAAACCTTCGCCCAGTCTATGCTGATTGCCGGCGTCGCCGGCGGCTCAGGACTGCTCGGCGGCGGCGAACCCTTGTGCATCCTCCCGCCGGAATGGGTCGAACTGTTCAACCGCGAAGGCCTGGACAAGCAAAAAACCAAAGCGGCGATTTGGGAGCGCGCCTGCCTGCCCGTTGATAAGCTGGCGCCGGCGATGCGCACGCGTCGCATGGCCGCGGGCGGTGACCCGTCGGCAAACATCATCCGCGTCGCTGATAAATCGGAAGACCTGATGATTGTGGTGGCCGGCGGCGTCGGCCGTAAAGCCGCTTACGCGCCGACCTGGGGCGGTACCACCAAAGCAGTCAGTCGCGAAATCAGAATTCGCAAATAATCCGCAACCTCAGTCGAGGCTGGCGAGTGCCGCCGTGTAACGCAAAGAAGATTCATCAGCCGAAGTAGCGCTGAATTCGAGATCACGCACCAGACCGTCGCGCAGGCCGTAAACCCAGCCGTGCACGGTCAGATCCTGTCCCCGCTCCCAGGCATCCCTCACCATCGTGGTCTGACAGACATTGGCGACCTGCTCGACCACATTGAGTTCACACAGGCGGTCGCCGCGCGCAGCGGCATCCGCTAACGCTGACAGACGGGCCTCGTGCTTTTGCCGCACATCCTGCACATGGCGCAGCCAGTTGTCGCTGAGGCCGATGCGGTCACCACGCAGCGCAGCACCGACGCCGCTGCAGCCGTAATGGCCGACGACAATGATATGTTTGACCTTGAGCACATCGACAGCGAACTGGATCACTGAAAGGCAATTCAGATCGGTATGGGTCACCACGTTGGCAACGTTGCGGTGAACAAAAAGCTCGCCCGGCAGCAGATCAACAATCTCATTGGCCGGCACACGGCTGTCGGAACAGCCGATCCACAGATATTCCGGCGACTGCTGGCGCGCGAGCTTGCTGAAAAACTCCGGATCCTGGCGGCGGATGCGCTCCGACCAGATGCGGTTGCTGTCAAACAGGTGCTGGAGTTTTTTCACGGGGAATCAAGCGGCATCTGTAAATCAGAGATCCGCATTTTCTCACACACCATGCAAGAGGCCGCGAATCAATCGACGCGCACGCCAGAATCTTTGACCACTTTCGCCCATTTGGTGAATTCGGCGCGCAGATACTGCGCAAATTCCTCCGGCGTATTGCCGCGGATTTCAAAGGCGTCCTGCGCGAAGCGCTGGCGCAGATCCGGCTGATTCAGCGCAATCAGGATGTCGGCATTGATCTTGCGAATCAGCGCGGCTGGCGTTTTTTTCGGAGCCAGCAAACCATACATGTTGTCGACCTCGAAGCCGGGATAACTCTCAGAGACGGCCGGCACATTCGGCAACACCTCGATGCGTTTGAGGCTGGTCACCGCCACCGGTACCAGCTTGCCCGTACGCGCCAAAGCCACGACCGGCGGCACTGCAGTGAATCCCAGGCGCACTTCCCCCCCAAGGAGCGCGGTCATCGCCGGGCCCGCCCCTTTGTAGGGCACCTGCTGCAGGTTGGCCTTGGTAATGGTGCGAAACAGTTCGGCTGCCAAATGCCCTGCCGTACCGATGCCCGGAGATGCGTAGGCGATCGGCGCCGCTTTTGATTGTTGCACGATGTCCTGCATGGAGTTGACGGCGGTGTACGACGGGTGGCGCGAAACCACCGTCGCGGAGACACCTGCGAGGGTGATGGGCTCGAAATCCTTGAACGGGTCGTAACCGGTGCTTTTGTAGAGGCTGGGATTACAGACAAACACCGAAGTCGTCAGCAGCAAGGTGTAACCATCAGGCAAGGCCTGCCCCGCCAGCGCAGTGCCAATGTTGCCACCGGCGCCGCCACGGTTGTCCACCACCACGGGTTGTTTCCACTGCTCCGACAGTTTCTGTGCAATCAGCCGTGCGGTGAGGTCCGCCGGACCGCCGGCTGCAAACGGAACCACCACGCGCACCGGTTTCTCCGGATACGCGGCGTGCACAGGCGCCAGTGCAACGGCCAGCAGACACACGGCCACCAAACTTGCAATCTTCGATGCACCCTTCATTTTGTTTCCCCCTGAATTATTGTTGTCAGCCGAGCTCCGGCGCGATTTCGCCCATCACTGCATACAGCGCATTCTGCGCTTCGAAACCGATACCCGGACGGTCCGGCAGGCGCAGATAACCGTCCTCGACTTTCGCGTTATCAGCGAATCCGGCAAACATGCCGAACACGCCGGGATAAGCTTCGCAGCCGCCGAGTCCGAAGCCGCCGACGATGTGCAGCGTCATCTGGTTGCCGCCGTGCGGAAACACCGAAGCGGGCGACCAGCCGCGTTCCTTCAGCATCGCCAGCGTGCGTGCGAACTGCGCGATGCCGTACGACTGCGGCACGTCGATCTGGATGATGTCGCGGTCGGCACGCATGCCGCCGAAGGTGATGAGATTGCGGATATCCTGAGTCGAAAACAGGTTCTCGCCGGTGCCGATCGGTGATTCGTAGATCGCTGCGACTTCGGCGAGCAGCGCGAAATCCAGCGGATCGGTCGGCTCTTCAAACCAGCGCAGCTTGTACGGCGCAAGCGCCTTGGCATAAGCCAGCGCACGAGCGCGGTCAAAGCCGGCATTGGCATCGACAGCGAGGCGCGAACTGTCGCCGATCAATTTCAATGCAGCCTCCAGTCGCGCAATGTCCTCCGTGATCGACATGCCGCCGACCTTGATCTTCATCGTGCGGTAGCCCTGCGCGAATTTGTCGCTGATCTCGGCGAGCAGTTCCGGAATACCTTTGCCCGGCGCATACCAGCCGCCGCCGACGTAACAGGGGACTTTATCTATCTTATTGTTTTTATTGTATTTTTCTGCAATTGCCCGGTGCAGCGGCTGGCCGGCGATCTTGGCAATCGCATCCCAGCACGCCACTTCGATGGTGCCGATGGCAACCGAGCGTTCGGTGTGACCGCCGGGTTTTTCCCGACGCATCATCACCGCCAGAATTTTTTCGGCGTCGAAATTGTCACCGGCGGCATTGAGCAGCGCTTCCGGCGGCTCTTTAAGAATGCGCGGAATGAAACGCGCGCGCATCTGCGCGCCGCAGGCATAACGCCCGGTGGAATTAAAAGCAAATCCAACAACCGGTTTGCCGTCGCGAATGACGTCAGTAACGACAGCGACGACCGAAGTGGTCATCTCGCTGAAATCAAACACTGCATTGCGCAAGTCCGATTTCAGCGCGATAGCGGTCTCGCGAATGTCAGTGATACGCATCCGGAGCGCCTGTTCAGCAGCAACGCATCAATTCACCTTGATGCCGGCCGCCTTGACCACCTTGGCCCATTTTTCGACTTCGACCTTCACCTGCGTCGTAAACTCCGCCGGCGAGCTGGCGATGATGTCGAAACCGAGCCCTTCAACGCGGGACTTCACGTCGGGCAGCACCATCATTTTCACGACCAGGCCGTGCAGACGGTCAACGATCGGCTTCGGCGTGCCCGCCGGCACCAGCAGGCCCTGCAGCGTATCCGCCTCCTGACCTTTGAAACCGACTTCAGCCATAGTCGGCACGTCAGCGATCGCGCTACTGCGCTTCGCGCCCGTCACCGCGATGCCGCGCAGGCGGCCGCCAATGATGTGCTGCGTGGTCGGCGGCAGAGCAGTACAACCGATTGGCGTCTGATTCGACACCACGGATGCAACCGCCGGTCCGGCACCACCGAAAGGCACAGTGACGAAGTCGAGCTTGGTGGTGAGTTTCAGCAACTGCGCCGACAAGTCGGGGGTGGTGCCGACACCGGGCGTGGCCACCGAGAACTTTTTCGGATCGGCAGCGACGACGGTCAACAGTTCCTTCATATTGCGCGCAGCAATGCCCGGATGCACGGTAAACACGTTGGGCGAAGCCGCCATATTCGAAACCGGAATGAAGCTCTTGTACGGGTCATAGGGAATGCTGGAATAAAGACCGGGATTTACTACAAAACTCGAACTGACAACGATCAGCGTGTGGCCGTCGGCAGGCGCTGCCGCGGCGAGACCCATACCGAGATTGCCGCCCGCGCCCGCGCGGTTGTCGACCACCACCTGCTGGCCCAGACCTTCGGTCAGTTTCTGGGCAACCACCCGCGCGATCACGTCGGTCGGACCACCGGCGGCAAAAGGCACAATCATGCGCACCGGACGGGTCGGATAATCCTGCGCCGCGCCGGCGGCGCCGGCGATACAAAGCGCTGCAACAGCGCCGCACAGCATTTGGATTCGATTCATGGATATTCTCCCTGTGATTTCTATGCGACGGCTTTAATCCGCGGTGGCGCCGGATGCGCGCACGACCTTGCCCCAGCGATCGGCTTCGCTGCGGATGAATTTTGCGAACTCATCGGGCGTGCTGGTCAGCGGATCGGTGCCGCGCTGCGACAACATTTTTTTGGTCGCCGGATCGTTGAGCACTTTGGCCAGTTCCGCATTGAGACGGCTGATGATTTCGCGCGGCGTGGCTGCCGGCGCAAGGATGCCGTACCAGGTATCAACCTTGAACCAGGGCATGCCGGCTTCGGCCACCGTCGGAATCTCCGGAACAGCGGCATCACGTTTGTCGCCTAGCGCAGCCAGCGCGCGCAGCTTGCCGGCCTTGACGAAGGGCGCGGCGGCTGCGGTGCCGATCACCAACACATCGACTTCACCCGACAGCAGGGCGGTCTGCGCCTGGTTGGCGCCCTTGTGCGGGATCATCGCGATATCGAGCTTGTTCTCGGCGATGAAATAACGCGCGCCGAGATCATTGGTGGTACCGGCGCCGCCGGAGCCGAAATTGAGCTTGCCCGGATTCTTGCGTGCCAGCGCGACAAAATCCTTTAGGGTTTTTGCGGGCACCGACGGATGCACCACCAGCAGGTTGGGAATCGATGCCACCAGGGAAATGGGCGCCAGATCCTTCAGCGGATCATAGTTGAGTTTTTTGTAGAGGCTTGGGCTGATCGAGATTGACGGCGAACACAGCACAATGGTGTAACCGTCCGGCGCTTGGCGCACGGTATACTCGGCGCCGACATTGCCGCCGGCGCCCGGCCGGTTTTCGGCGATCACGTTCTGGCCGATGCTTTCACCGAGTTTTTGTGCAATCACGCGGCCGAGAATGTCGGTACCGCCGCCGGGCGGGAATGGCAGGATCAACCGTATCGGCCGGGACGGATAAGCCTGGGCCTGCACCAGTTGAAGCCCTGAAACGGCCAGCAGTGACACGGCACACACCGCCAAAGCAAACACTTTTTTCATGGGTTTTTCCTCGGGATTTTTGATCTGTAGAAAGCGGTTTTGAATGTCGCCACAGGCGTGACGCAACGGCAGGATTGTCACCCTTCACGCCTTGTTTGGTCAACGCATCAGGGCAAAACGGGTAAAATCAAATTCTTGGGTTATCCATTCTGTTTTCCCCTTCAAATTTCTCAGCGCTCTTTCTCACGTCTCTTTCTCACGTTCATGACTGCACGCATCGCACTGATCCATGCCACACCGCTCGCCATCGAGCCCATCGGCAACGCCTTTCAACGGCTGTGGCCGCAGGCTCGTACGACCAATCTGCTCGAAGACTCTCTGGCGCCGGATCTGGCTGCCGAGGGCCGTCTGAGCGAGGTCATGATCGAACGTTTCCTGACGTTGAGCCGTTATGTACACCGTTGCGGCGCCGACGCCATACTGTTCACATGTTCCGCCTTCGGTCCGGCCATCGAAGCCTGCGCTGCCGCGATGCCCATCCCGGTGCTGAAACCCAACGAAGCCATGCTCGACGAAGCGCTCGATGCGGGTAGCCGTATCGGCCTGATTGCGTCTTTCGGCCCGAGCATCCCGGCACTCAAAGCCGAACTCGACGAGATGGCCGGTGCGCGCGGAAAAAAGATTACCGTTGAGTCACGCACCGTCGCCCCTGCCTGGGATGCACTGCTCAAAGGAGATGCAGAAACCCACGACCGCCTGGTCGCAGGCGCCGCCGCCGAACTGATGCCCTGCGATGCACTGGTCCTGGGCCAGTTCTCGATGGCAAGCGCCGCGCGTGTGATTCCGCCGCAGCCAGGATGCAAAATACTGACCAGCCCTGATTCCGCGGTCGAGCGCCTGAAGAAGGCATTGCAAGCCTGAATCAGGTGCTCCCCTTCATTTATAACAACAACGGAGGAGCATGCAATGAAAACGAAAACAACACTCGGCCTGTTGGCTGCCGCATTCAGCGTTTGTATCCTGCAGGTCTCTGCACAGAATTACCCCTCCAAACCGGTACGTTTTATCGTTCCCTTCGTCCCCGGCGGTCCCACCGACATTCAGGGCCGCATGCTCGGTGAAAAACTGGCGCAGCGCCTCGGTCAGCAGGTGCTGATCGACAACCGTGGCGGCGCCGGCGGCAACATCGGCATGGAACTCACCGCCAAAGCGCCGCCCGACGGCTACACCATCGTCATCGCCACCGTCGGCACCTGGGCGGTGAACCCGCACCTCTACAAACTGCCGTTCGACGTGGTGAAGGATTTCGCACCGATCATCCAGGTCTCGACCTCGCCCGGCGTGCTCGTCGTGCATCCCTCGGTGCCGGCGAAATCGGTCAAGGAACTGGTCGCACTGGCCCGCGCCCGGCCGAATGAACTGAACTACGGTTCATCCGGCGTCGGCGGCTTCGGCCATATCAGCGGCGAACTGTTCACGCTGATGACCAATACCAAAATGACCCACGTGCCGTACAAAAGCTCGGCGCCGTCGATGACCGACGTCATGGCCGGTCAGATCCAGGTGCTGTTCAACAATGCAATCGCCACGGTGCCCTTCGTTCAGGCCAAACGCGTGCGTGCGCTGGCTTCCACCGGCGCCAAACGCCTCGCGGTATTGCCTGATCTGCCGACCATCGCCGAAGCGGGTGTTGCCGGTTACGAAAATTCGTCCTGGTCTGCCGTTGCAGCGCCGGCCGGAACGCCGGCACCCATCCTCGGCCGCCTGCACAAGGAGTTCACCGGTATCCTGGCAGACCCGGAAATCCAGAAGCGACACGCCGATGTCGGCGCGCAGATCATTGGCGGCACGCCGGAACAGTTCCACGCCTATCTGAAAGCCGAGGTCGACAAATTCGGCAAGCTGGTGAAATCCGCGGGCATCAAGGCCGCAGCCGGCGGCTGAATACACCGGAGCCATAAAAAAAGCGCAGCCAAGGCTGCGCTTTTTTTGCATGAAATTGCGATGGGTCAGCGATAACCCTCGGCGCAGCGGTGGATGGCCTGATTACTGTCATGCTTCAGGCATTCCCGCGCATCCATCCTTGAGCGCGCCGTCAACGCGCGTGAACCGGCTTCGGGGGCAGCAGCAACAACAGCCGGGGCGGTTTCGGCGGCAGGCTTGGCTTCCGCTTTTACAGTTTCCACCTTGACCGGTTCGGCCTTGACTTCCGCTTTGGCTTCGGGCTTGGCCACAACCTCCGGTTTGGTGGCTTCGGCTTTCACCACTTCGGACTTCGCCGCATCACCTTTGCCGGGTTCCGCTTCGGTTTTGGCAACTGCGGGTGCCGTCTCGGCAGTTTTCTCCGCAGCCGGTGCTGCCGCCGGTTTCGCGACCGGCGGCTTGGCCGCAACGGGTGGCGGCGGGGGCGGCGGTTCGACCATGAAGGTATCCCAGGCGACCCAGCCGACGATGGCAATCGCCACGGCACTTATCACTGCCATCGCGGTTTTTTTCTTCTTGCCGCCGTCGTCAGCAGCCGGCGCGGCTTCTTCGGCTTTGCTGCCACCCAGCTTGGGCAATTTCAGTTTCAGCTTGTCGAAACTCAACTTGGGCATTGCAGTCTCCCCGAATGGCCGCCGTTCAACGTGAACAGGCGTTCAGCTTAAGCGAAACCCCTTTTTCAGTGGATTATTGCTCATTCAGCAGCGTTTTGGCGGTGCGTTCGCAGAGCCATGCTTTCTCTTCGGCAGTCAGTCCCGGGATACCATCCACTGCGGCCGGTACATCCAGCGGCGCCATGTCGAAGGGATGATCGGTACCGATCACAACGCGGTCGGCGCCGACCTGATCGATCAGGTACTTCGCTGCTTTCGGATCGTGCGTCAGGCAGTCGAAGTAGAAACGCTTGAACAGCTCGCGCGGCGGTGTGACATTGTTGACCTTGGGTTCGTTGCGCACCTGGTGGCCATGGCGAAAGCGGCCGATCTGGTAGGGAATGAAACCGCCGCCATGCGGCAGCACGACGCGCAGCTTGGGCATTTCGTCCATCGCGCCGCTGAACATCAGGTGCGCGACCATCAGCGTGGTGTCGAGCGGGAAGCCGACGAAGTTCGAAAGGTAATAATCCTCCATGCCGCCCTTGGCCAGGCACTGATAGGGATGGGCGAAGATGAAACAGCCGAGCTGCTCGATGGTCTTCAGCACCTTGCGGAATTTCTGCGCGGCCAGCGGCGTGCCTTCGATCGAGGTCGCCAGTTCGACCGCCTTGAAGCCGTATTCCTTGACCACGCGCTCGAGCTCGGCAATCGCCGCGTCCGGATCCTGCATCGGCAGGTGCGCCATGCCGCGCAGACGCGACGGGTGTTTCGCCACCATTTGCGCGATGCCGTCGTTGGCAAGCTGCGCCGCATACAGCCCGGCTTCAGCCGGCAGCCAGTAGAAATAGATCGGCGGGCCGACCGAGATCGCCGAAACATCCAGCTTGTTCTGGTTCATCCACTCGACCTTGGCATCCGCATCATAAAAATCGGCGCTGAGAATTGCCGGACGGCCATGCACGTCGAAATATTTCTTGCCGTCCTTCTCGGTAATGCTGGTCTGGAAGCGTTTGGGGTCCTTTTCCATCGCGGCAATGATGGTCGGCGGGATGACGTGGCTGTGCAGGTCGTAGCGCATGGGATTCCGGTTCCGTTTATTTGAAGTCAGGGTTGATGTAACAAGCGTTATTTTACTTGCAGCAGGGGCCGCAGCGTACTCGCGTCCCGCAGGCCCTCGATATGCCACATGGTGTCGACCAGACGAGTCGTGCGCCGCGGACCGATCACCGGCAGCAGCAGGTCGCGGGCCTTGGCTTCGACCTCGGCGCGGGGCATCGGATTCGCCGCCGTACCGCGCACCGCTTTGGTGTGATGGCGCAGGCGGCGACCGTCGCGGGTGATGATCTCGACGATGGCCTGGGTGGTCTTCGCCCGGCCCAGTGCCGCACTGCCCTGCAGAGTGATGCGTTCCTTCAGCTTCAGCACCCGGGAATCCCGCACGCGGCGGTCGTCATGCGCCGAGGCAAAGCTGATGTCACCGTCGAGCAGCATCACCGCCACCAGATGCTGGATGTTGATACTCGCCATCGTGCGCTGGTTGACAGTACGTGCGCCCTGATCGTCAATGGTGACCACGACGCGCTCGACATCATTCGCCGTAATGCGGTGTTTGACGATGAGGTTCAGCACTGCATCGATCGGCGCCTGGATCGGATAACCGATAGCCCAGCGCTTGATCGAGGTGTTCATGATTTCGTAAGTGCGGCCCAGATCCTTGACCAGTTTTTCCGGACTTGCGGTCAGGCCATGAGCATGGAAAAAGCTGCGGTCGCCGTCAAATACGTCCTCGACACCGGTGAACTTCATCGATGACATCAGCCCTGCCGTCACGCCGTTGCGCGCCGGCATGCCGCCGAAATCAAAAGCTTTTTCGATATGTTCGATGTCGCGCGCCCAGCATGAAAGGCCGGAGGCCTGCTGCGCGGTATAGGACAGCAGATAACGCGTCTGGTCAAAATTGAGCTTCAGTATCGCCGCCGCAGAAGCAGCCGCACCGAACATATGACCGAAGCTGTGGGTGGAATGGCCACGTTCGCGGAAACGTTCGATGCCCAGCGCAATCGACATGCGTGCGCAGATGTCATAACCCAGCACCACGGCCCGCAGCAGTTCGGTGCCACTGGCACGTTCGCGCTCGGCCAGCGCCAGCGCCGCAGGCACCACGCCGCAGCCCGGATGCACCAGCGCGAGGTAATACGTGTCATCGGTTTCGTCGGCATGGGCATGCATGCCGTTGGCCAGGGCGGCGTTGATGGCACTGGTGACGAGGGTCGAACCGATCACCGTCGCCTCCGGTACACCACCCTGGGTAGCCACAAATTCAATCGCTCGCCGACCCGGCAGCAGCCGTGAGCCGGAGAGCATCGCGGCGATGGTGTCGAGCAGGTGGTGTTTGGCGCGTTCGGTGACGGCCGCCGGCAAAGAACGACGGCGCGCATTGGCGATATAAGTCGCCAGCTTGCGCATCAACGGTGAAATTTTCGGCGGTGATTTTTTTACGGATGAAGACATTACGCCTTGCTCGTCAGGTTCAGATCATTCCGGCTTGATGCCGGCCGCCTGCACCACCTTCGCCCACTTGGCGGTTTCGGCACGCAGGTAGTTGGTGAATTCTTCCGGGCTGCTGCCCACCGGCTCGGCGCCGTCGTTCAGTAAACGTTGCCGCACATCGGGGTTCTGCAAGGCACGCACCACGCCGGTATGCAGTTTGATGATGATGTCGCGCGAGGTGGCAGCCGGCGCCAACAGGCCATACCACTGCACCGCTTCATAACCCGGCACGCCGGCTTCGGCGATGGTAGGAATGTCTTCCGCGCCCGGCGCACGCTTGCTGCCGGTGACGCCGAGCGCGCGCAGACGGCCGCTCTTGATGTGCGGTTGCGCAGACAGCATATTGGGCATCATCGCCGGCACATGACCGGCCACCAGGTCGGTAACGCCAGGCCCCGAGCCCTTGTAGGGAACGTGAAGCATTTTCAGGCCGGTCATCACCAGAAACAGTTCCATCGAAAGGTGCGGGCTGGTGCCGACGCCGGCCGACGCGAAATTGACCTGTCCCGGTCGCGGCTTCACCAGTGCGATAAACTCCTTCAGGTTGCGCACCGGCAGTGAAGGATGCACCGTCAGCACATTCGACAGCGACACCGCCTGCGAGATCGGCGCGAAATCCTTCAGCGCGTCATAGGGCACTTTTTTGTACATCGCCGGATTGATCGCCAGCGTGCTAACCCCCATCAGCAGCGTGTAACCGTCCGGTACTGCGCGCGCCACCGCCTCACCGCCGATCATAGTGCCGGCACCGGCGCGGTTTTCGACGATGACCTGCTGGCCGAGGAAAGCGGTCAGCTGCGGCGCGATGATGCGCGCCGAGATGTCGGTGCCGCCGCCCGGCGCTGAGGGCACGATCACGCGCACGGCGCGCACCGGATAGTTGACCTGCGCATGGGCCAGCGTCGCAGCGCCGAGCATGGTCGCGGTGATCAATAAATTATTGAATTTGTTCATTATTTTTACCTTACAGGTGGGAATACAGCACTTTGCCGGCCACCGGCATCGGCGCCCTAAGTATTTCGCCTCGATAGGAATCGACAACATACAGCGTCTTGCAATCCACACCGCCGTAGGCCATGTTGGTCATGCGATTGCCTGGCTTGCGACTTTGCACACGGGCCAGTGGCTCACCCATCGGGCTGAACAGCCAGACGATGCCGGGCCGCGCGTGCGCCGCCGACAGATTGCCCGCCTCGTCCATCGCCAGACCGTCAGGTCCGTGAATACCCGGCAGTACGGCGAACACACCCGCTTTCGAAATGCCGCTGCCTTTCAGCGGGCAATGCCACATGCAGTTGGCACGCGTCATCGCCACATACATTACCTTGTCCTGCGGATCGAGCACGATGCCGTTGGGGCTGGGCCCGTTGGTAATCAGGCAATCGAGGCGCCCGTCGGCGCCATGGCGGTAAACACGGCCGGTGGGATCATGAATGCCGGTCTGTCCCTGGTCGGTGAAGTAGAGATCACCGTCACGCGAAAAAGTCAGGTCGTTGACGCCTTTGAAACCTTCGGACTGGTTGTGCGTCAGGAAATCCTCGACACGACCGGTCTTCGGATCGCAGCGCAGGATGCCGCGGCGGTAATCCGCAATGAAAATCGAACCGTCCTTGTGGATGGCAATGCCATTGGGCCAGCCATCGTATTCGGCGGCAACATCGAACTCGCCAGTCGGCGACATGCGCAGGATGCGGCCGTAAGGAATATCGACCATGTACAGATTGCCGTCGCGGTCAAAAGCCGGACCTTCGAGGAAACAATCCAGCTTTGATCCCGGATGATTGGCGTCGATCCAGCTGGAGGGTGCACCGCCCTTGCGCAGACGGTCGGGAACGGCAGCAAACACGTCGGCTTCGATAAGCCGCGGCGGTTCAAAAAAAGACATTTTTGCGACTCCGTTGAATCGTTGAGCTTACTCAGGTGTGATCTTTGCCGATTTGATGATGCCGGCATAGAGCGGGATTTCCTCACGCACGATTTTGGCCAGGCCTTCGGGCCCGCCAACCACGACATCGGCGCCACGCTTGGCAAAACGCTCGCGGTAATCCGGGCTTTGCACAACAGCGGCCAGATCGCGATGCAGCTTGGCGATGATGTCCTGCGCCGTACCGGCGCGGACAAACAATCCCATCCAGCCGTCGAGATCAAAAGCCGGCAACGTCGCCGAAACACCCGGGACATCCGGCAGCACCGAAGCCCCGCGTGACGCCGAGATGGCGATGGCGCGCACGCGCTTGTTCTCGACATGCGGCAGCACGCCGACGATGTTGGCGAACTGCAAATCGATGCGGCCGCTCAGCGTGTCGATGAAGGCCGGTGCCGCGCCCTTGTACGGCACATGATTCATCTTGATCTTCGCCAGCGCCTGCAGATGTTCCATGCCGAGGTGCTGCAGATTGCCGACGCCGGCCGAGGCGTAATTGAGCTTTCCCGGATTGCTGCGCGCCAGCGCGATCAGGTCCTTCACCGATTTCACCGGCAGCGAGGGGTGCACCACCAGCACCATCGGCCCGCTGATGATCTGCGTCACCGGTGCGAGATCCTTTTGCGGATCGTAGGGCAGGTCCTTGCGCAGGGACACGTTGATGGTCATCGGCCCGGAATTGGCGAGCACCATCGTGTAACCGTCGGGCGGCGACTTCGCCACCACGTCGGCGCCGATGCTGCCGCCGGCGCCGCTGCGATTGTCAATCAGCACCTGTTGCCCCCAGACCAGCGACAGTTTCTGGCCGAGGGCGCGCGCCACATCGTCAAGCGGGCCGCCCGGCGGATACGGCACGATGATCCGTACCGGCTTGGCCGGAAAGGATTGCGCTGCAACCGGCAATACAACACCGGTCACCGTGATCATCGCCACCAGGACTGCGTACTGCCCGAAACAGGCCATCCGTTTCATGATTCCCTCCTCCGCCGGCAAGCCGGCCCAAATCCGCATCAAAGGTTTGCAGCAATCCAGTCGGCAACGTAAGTCGCACCCAGGAAACGGTTGTCGCCCTGGCAGTGCTCGGCGCCGCCCTCTTCAGCAGTAAACACCTTGAGCGTTTTTTTCTTGGAACTGACGGCGTCATGCAGCAGTTTCGCATTGGCCACCGGCGAAATCGAATCTTCCTCGCCGTGAGTGACCAGGAAGGGGCAAGTGATCTTGTTGGCCACACCCTCCAGCTTGTACAACTCGCATTTTTTCATTGCCGAATCCATGTCCGGCATACCCATCACCCAGGGCAACTGGTAGTGCGGGGCCGACAGCTGGGTACCGCCGGATTCCTGGATTTTGCGGCGGGTGATCCAGGTGGCGTGATAGTCGTAATGACCGCCCCATGCTATGCAGGCGGCATAACGTTTCTCAAAAGCGGCTACGCGCGGCGCGTAATAACCGCCCATGCTGTAGGCCATGATCGCGACGCGCTTCGGGTCCACATCCTTGCGTGATGCCACGTAGTCATAAGCGGCGCCGCCCGGCACTTCATAGTCGGGACGGCTGGGAATCTTCTGCAGGCGCAGCGCTTCGCCCTGCCCAGGCCCGTCGATAGCCATTGTGTTGATGCCGCGCAGCGCCAGTTCGACGCCGCCAAACAGGATCGACAGCTCCTTGGTGCTGTCCAGGCCGTCAAAAAACACGACCGTAGGTTTGGGGCCTTCACCCGGCGCTTTCATGAACCAGGCCGGTAGCGCCGTCGCATTGCCTTCATGTTCATAGGGCACTTCGACACGCTCGATATTCGGATAACGATGCTTGATACCGATCCTGAAGCAGCGCAAGCAGTTCTGGTAGAGCTCGATTTTTTTCGGACCGAGTCCTATAAAACGTTCACCGACAAAATAATAGGTTGCCGCGCGCAGATAGTGTCCCGCAGCCGACAGTACGAAATTGTCCTTCATTGCCGCCTCGGCCATCGCCTCAATGCGCTGCGCCTCTTTTTCCCATTCCGCGCCCCAGGCCTCGTTGTCACCGACCCTGCCTTTTAGCCGGCGGCCGACACGGTCGACTTCACTGATCGCCGAACCGCCCCAGCGCGCCATTTCGATGGCAATCATCATGCCCTGCGACCACATGAAGCTTTCGGGAAAATACAGAAAACCGGCTTTCATGATGCACACTCCTCCAAAGGTGAACTGGGAAACTGCACTGCTGTCCGACGCGTACCTCAAAACGGTTTTCAGACACGGGAGACCCGTGACTGATATCCGTCTGTTATTTCTCCGTACCGGCCAGACCGATCTGCTTCAGCAGTTTTGAATATTTTTCGGTATCGGCCTTGATCCATGCCGCAAAATCCTCGGGCGATCCGCCCACAGTTTCGGCACCCTGCCCGGCCATGCGCTCGCGCACTTCAGGCAGTTTCAGCAGTTCATTGATCTCGCGGTTGACCTGACGCAGGATAGCCGGCGGTACGAATTTCGGCATCAGCACGCCGTGCCAGATGCTGCTCTCGTATCCCTTGACGGTCTCGCCGGCCGTCGGCAGATCGGGCATGCCCTGAATCCGCTTGTGGCTCATCACCGCCAGCGCACGCACGCGACCGGATTTCACATGCGGCATCGCTGCAATCATCGGCCCCGCCATGATCTGCACCTGTCCCGAAATCAGATCGGTCATTGCCGGACCGCCGCCCTTGTACGGGATGTGCACCATGTTCAGCCCGGCCATGGCATTGAACAGCGCCATCGCCAGATGCGCAGCACCGCCGTTGCCCGAAGACGCGTAATTCAGCGTCCCCGGTTTCGCCTTGGCCAGCGCAACGAGTTCGGCGACATTTTTTGCCGGCAGTGCATTGGCCACCGTCAACAGCAACGCGATCGTATTCAACTGGATCACCGGCGAAAAATCCCGTGCCGGATCGTAGGGCAAATTGCGGTACAGCGTCGGATTCACGGACACGCTGGCCGGCAGACAAAATACCCAGGTATAACCGTCGGGCGGCGCCTTGGCGCCGATGTCGGTGCCGATGATGGCATTGGCGCCGCTGCGGTTGTCGATGATGATCTGCTGCTTCAGGCGTTCAGCCAGCGGTTGCGCGATCAGCCTCGCTACGGTGTCAGTGCCGCCGCCCGGCGGAAAAGGCACGACAAAACGGATCGGCCGGTTGGGATAGTTCTGCGCCTGCACCGGCAGGGTCAACACGGCAGCAGCCAGCAACAACAGGTAACGGGTGAACATGGCAGCTCCTCTGCAACAGGCGCAAGCGACGGCGCTTATTCGGCGGGTATACCCGCATCCTTGATGACTTTCGCCCATTTGACGATTTCAGTCTTGATATAGGCAGCGAATTCCGCCGGCGTACCGCCCTCCGGCTCAAAGCCCTGGGCTTCTAGGCGTTGCCGCGTCGGACCGGCGAGGATTTTCACGGTGTGGGCGTGCAAGCGCGTAACAATCGCCGGCGGCGTGCGTGCCGGCGCCAGCAGGCCATACCAGGTGGAAGCTTCATAACCCTTGACGCCGGACTCGGCAATCGTCGGCAACTCCGGCATCGCCTGCGAACGCTTCGCGGTGGTCACCGCCACCGGCTTCACTTTTCCGGATTTCACATGCGGCATCGCTGCCGGCATGGTTGCAAACATGATCTGCACTTCACCTGCAATCACCGCGACCAGCGCCGGACCGCCGCCTTTGAATGGAATATGCACCATGCTGATGCCGGCCAGCGACTTGAGCATTTCACCGGCGAGATGCGAGGAACTGCCAACACCGGCGGACGGGAAATTGAGCGTGCCCGGCTTGGCCTTGGCGTAGGCGATCAGTTCCTTGATGGTTTTAACCGGCATCGACGGATGCGCCACCAGGATGTTCGGCGTCACCGCCACCAGGCTGACCGGTGCAAAATCTTTTACCGGATCAAAGCCCAGCTTCTTGAACAGACTGACATTGACGGCATTGGGCGCGACATTGCCCATCAGCAGCGTGTAGCCATCCGGCACCGCGCGTGCCGCGAGTTCGGTACCGATATTGCCGGTCGCGCCGCCGCGGTTATCCACCACGACGTTCTGGCCCAGCGTCACCGTCAGCTGATCGGCCAATACGCGTCCGACCTGATCAGTACCGCCGCCCGGCGGATAAGCCACGATCATGCGGATGGGCCGTGAAGGATAAGTGTCGGCTGCATGAACAACACCCGATATGGCACAAACCGCTGCCATTACTGCAAAAACCTTGCTCATCATTAATCCTGACTGATTTAACTTTCGGAATTTATTGAGCGAGCGGCAGCGTCACTGCGCGCCCGGTGGCCATAGAATGTTCAATCGCCAGCGTAACTTCAAGATTGAGACGGGCTTCGCGCGGCGTTGCCAGCGAACAGGCCTTGCCCATCGACAGATGATCCAGCCAGGCCCGGGTTTCGTTGGCAATGGGGCCCCAGAACTCCCCGAGCGCCCAGTCGCCCGGCGTGCCGCTCTGCAGGAACACCATGTTGACGAAATGATCAGGCAGATAGACGTGCGGGATGCCCTTCTCGGTGTACATCAGCTGGTCGGTATGGTCGTCATCGAGAATCATCACTCCGTCGGTGCCGACCAGTTCAACGCGCGCCGCATGACCTAGCGCCGGATATTTTTCGGGCAGCGCGTAACTGATGCCGAGGTTCATCACTGCGCCGTCGGCATAGGTCAGGATCGCATAGCTGATGTCTTCAACATGATCGTAGCCGGCAGCCTTGAGCACGCCCTTCTGGCCTCGCGCATAAACTTCAACCAGCTTGTTACCCTCGTGGAACCAGTTCATCAGGTCGACGTAATAGGTCAGCGCATCCACCACCGGCGTGGCATGCGAATTGCGCTGGAGCATGCCCAGCGCCTGAGAGCGCGAGTTGAACACCCGCGCCGCACCGCCGGTCAGCGTGCCGAGACGCCCTTGCACGATCTGTTCCTTGGCAATCAGGTAGCGTTCCTTGTAACGGCGGCTGTAACCGACATGCACGCCGACGCCGGACTTCTCGATGGTGCGGATCACCTGATCGGCATCGGCCACCGACAGGGCAATCGGTTTTTCCACCAGTACCGGCTTGCCCAGCGACAGCGCTTTCAGGATCGGCGCGAGATGTTCCCCTTCGCTGGTCGATACGATGACGGCATTGACATCGGGATGCGCAATAATCGCGTCGTTATCTGAAGAATGAACGGCCGCACCGACTTTTTTTGCCAGCGCTTTTGCTTTTTGGGGATCCTGATCAGCCGTCGCGATAAAGCGTACTGCGGGATGCCCTGCCGCCAGTTGCGCGCGCAGGCCGCCGATACGGCCGGAACCGATGACGGCCAAACCCAGCGTCTTGCGTTCGATGTTGTTCTCCCCGGGACCGGCCTGTCGAAATGAAGGGCGATCTGAATATATTGGTGTATCGGCTGATCTGCAGCGCTTCAGCGCCTTAGCGCCAGAGGCTCCGAGTCTAGCCAAGGGGCGGTAGGCTTACAAGACGCACCCCTCTATGAAAAGTCATTTGTTCAGTGGCGCCAGATCCACCGCCCGCGCCCGCAAGCTGGCATCCCCTCGCAAGGCCGCTTTGGCAATTTTGTGTGTCGGCGTATGCGGCAATTCATCGACAAAGGCAACAAAACGCGGCACTTTCTGCGGTGCCAGACGCGCCCGGCACCAGTCGGCGATCTCCTGCGCACTCACGCTGGCGCCCGGCTTGACGGCACAGACCACAAAAATTTCGTCTTCACCCAGCTCCGAGGGCACCGCAATGGTGCCGGCCTCGGCAATCGCCGGATGTTCGCCGACGACACGGTCCAGTTCTGCTGCAGCAATATTCTCCCCGCGGCGGCGAATGATGTCGCGCTTGCGTGAAATGAAATAGAAATAACCGTCGCTGTCGCGCTTGACCAGATCGCCGGTCTTGAACCAGCCTTCATGGAAGGTGTTGGCCGTCTGCTCCGGATCGCGGAAATAGCCCTGCATGATGATCGGCGTCTTCACCCACAGCTCGCCCGGCTCGCCATCGGCAACATCCACACCTTCATCATCGACCACACGGCACCGTGCCCACGGTCTTGCCGGATCGGGATGACGGCCGATCGGCCCCATGCTGCCGAGTTTCTGCAGGCCTTCAAAGGGATTGCAGGTGACGCCGGGAATCTCGGTCATACCGTAGCCGCCGATGCGGTGCGGAATGTTGAACTCGTTTTTGAAAGTCTCGTCCATGCTGGCGCGCACGCCATAGATCTTGGTGATTTTGTGTTCGGGCCGGAATTCGCTGCGCGGCCGTGCGCGCAGGATGCTGCCGATGGCCTCGATGATGTTGACCTCGGTCGCACCGGTATCGACTGCGGTCTGCCAGAACGTCGAAGCGGAAAATTTCGGAATAATCACCATGCTTGCACCCGCGGCCAGCGTACCCGCCACCGAGTAGAACATCGCATTGATGTGGAACAGCGGCAACACAACCATCACGCGGTCATCGTCCTGCAGATAGACCCGCTGGACAAAAGCCTCGCCGCCGGTGACAAAACTTTTCTGGCTGTGCATCGCCCCCTTGGGGAAGCCCGTCGTACCGGAGGTGTAAACGATCAGACAGGTGGCATCGGCCTTTACATCGCGGGGCAAGGCGAACGGCGGCGCCGATTGGATCAGATCATCCAGCAGCGGTGCATCCGACGCAGCGCCATCCAGTGCCACAAACCATACCGGCGTTTTCAGTCCTGCTGCGGCCTTGCGCGCGACGTCCAGCGTGTCCCCGGTTGCCGCCACCGCACTGACTTCGGCGTGATGGAGGACATACTTCGCCTCTTCGACACCGAATTCCGGATTGACCGGCACCATGATCGCGCCGAGGCGCGACAATGCGAACAGCAGCACGACATGGCCGTCGCAATTGCGCGCCATGACGCCCATGCGGTCGCCTTTGCCGATGCCGCGCGCTGCCAGCACGCGGGCAGCAGCATCCACTTTTCCAGCGAACTCACCCCAGGACCAGGAGCGTTCCCGATAGAAAATGAACGGCCTGCCGGGATCGCGTGCAGCGCGGCTGGCGAGCGTGCCGTTCAACGTGTAATCGTGATCTGCGTAGAGCTTGAGGACTTCGAGCGGTTTTTTCATGGTGTTGCAGGTAATGGGTTGCGCCGGATTCTGGCATACAATTCCCGCACCTTCCGATCACCAGTCCATATTGAGAAATCATGAGCTTCTTCGCCCCGCCCGAACGCATCACCGCCGACGTCTTCGCTGAACTGCCGAAAAAATTCCGCCGCACCAAAGTCTCCGCGGAGCGTCTTGCCGCAGGGCGCCCCGCGCCGCACGGCGGCTGCTTTCTCGAAGGCCCTTCCTTCGACCGCAAGGGCAACCTCTACGTCACCGACATCCCCTTCGGCCGCATTTTCCGCATCTCGCCGACCGGCAGCTGGGACCTTATTGTTGAATACGACGGCGAACCGAACGGCCTGAAGATCCACAAGGACGGCCGTATTTTTGTCACCGACCATAAACGCGGCCTGATGCTGCTTGATGCCAAACGCGGCCGCATAGAAACCATCATCAACCGCTATAACCTTGAAACCTTCAAGGGCTTGAACGATCTGGTCTTCGCATCAAACGGCGACCTTTATTTCACCGATCAGGGCCAGAGCGGTCTACAGAATCCGACGGGCGCGGTTTACCGGCTGCGCGCCAACGGCAAACTCGAACGCATTGCGGACAATATCCCCAGCCCCAACGGCCTCGTGCTGAACAAGGCGGAGAACACGCTGCTTGTCGCGGTCACCCGCGCCAATGCCGTATGGCGGCTGCCGCTACTGCCGGACGGTACGGTGTCGCGCATGGGCGTGTTCATCCAGATGAGCGGCGGACGCGGTCCCGACGGCATGGCCATCGACGAGGATGACGGGCTGGCTGTCGCGCACCCGGACATGGGCGCGGTGTGGATTTTCAATCACCGCGGCGAACCGATGTACCGCATTGATTCGCCGGGAACGGATGTGGTGACCAACTGCGCCTACGGCGTGCGCAACCCTCACCGGCTCTATATCGTCGATTCCGAAGGGGGCTCCATCCTCAGCGCGGAATTGCCGACGCCGGGACGGACGATGTACGGACTGTCCTGATTACCGCGGGACCTGGTCGCGCAGTTCAAACTCGCCGTTGATCTCCACCGCCTGCCCGCGCGGCAGGCTGGCCATGCCGACAGCCGAGCGCGCGTGGCAGCCGGCCTCGGCACCAAACAGCTGGTAGAACAAATCCGACGCGCCGTCGATGACCTTCGGGTGATCCGGAAAATCAGGCGTGCTGTTGACCATGCCGAACAGCCGGATTACGCGCTTCACGCGGTCCAGGTCGCCGGCCTCGGCCTTGACCGTCGCCAGAATCGCCAGCGCCGATGCCTGCGCCGCTTTGTAACCCTCTTCCACCGTCATGTCCTGACCGAGCTTGCCGTGCTCGCGGATCTGCATTCCCGGATGGTGCGGGCCGTGACCCGACACGAACAGGATGTTGCCGACACGCACGCAGCCGCAGCGGTTTGGATTGGGAAACTTGCGCGGCTGCGGCAGGCTGTGGCCCATCGCCGCGAGTCTTTCCTCAATCGCCACCATCAGCGCACCAGCAGATCAACAAACTCATTTACCGCCATCGCTTCGAGTTTTTTTGCATCGGTGCAGGCCGCCACAATCGCCGCCTTCTGCTTCGCCGCAAACACCATCGCGGTGTTTTCATTGAATTTTTTCATCACCGCCGGGATGCCTTCCTGGCGGCGTTTGCGGTGGCCCAGAGGATAATTCACTTCTGACAGCGGCGTTTTGCTGCCGTCCTTGAAAAACACCTGTATCGAGTTGGCGTTGGTGCGTTTCGCGGGATCATGATACTCGCGCTCGTAACGTTCGTATTCGGTCAGGCGGATTTTCGCGCGCAACTTGTCGATGCGCGGATCGGCGGCAATCTCGTCCTCGTAGTGCTTGGCGGTCATGTCGCCGAAAATCAGGCCGATGGCCATCATGTACTGCATGCAGTGGTCGCGGTCGGCAAAGTTGGCCAGCGGGCCGGTCTTGTCGAGAATCACCATCGTCGAGTTGTGGCCGCGCGCTTCGATATGACTGATGTCATCCAGCCGGTCTTTCACCAGCGGATGCAGCTTGATCGCGGCCTCTACGCCGGTCTGACCGTGGAAAGCCGTTGGATAGGGAATTTTGAACAGCGTGTTTTCGATGACATAGCTGCCCAGCGGGCGTTGGAACCTGAAGGGCTTGCCGTCGAACAGCACTTCATAGAAGCCCCACTTCGGCGCCGTCAGCGCCGAGGGATAACCCATCTCGCCTTTTTTCGCCATCAGTGACAGCCAGACACCCCGCGCCGACGCATCGCCTGCGGCCCACGATTTGCGCGCGCCGGTATTCGGCTTGCGACGATAGGTCGCCAGCGCATGGCCGTCGACCCAGGCATTGGACAGGGCATTGATCACTTCGTCGCGCGTGCAACCGATCAGCTGAGACACTGCCGCGGTGGTCGCGATCTTGACCAGAATCGTGTGATCGAGTCCGGCTGCGGTGAATCCGTTTTCCAGCGCAAGGCCGCCCTGCACCTCATAGGCCTTGATGATGGCCGACAGCACGTCTTTCATCATCAATGGCGCCTTGCCCGCAGCCTGCCGGGTGCGTGACAGCCAATCGGCAGTCATCAGGATGGCGCCGATATTGTCCGACGGGTGGATCACGGTACGGCCGTAGAACGCATCATTGAAATCCAGCCAGCGGATCAGTGCGCCGGCATTGAAGGCTGCCGTCACCGGATCGAGGACGTAGCTGGTGCCGGGCACGCGCGCGCCATTGGGCACGATGGTGCCGGGCACAATGGGACCCAGCAGCTTGGTGCAGTCCGGATAGGCCAGCGCTTCGAAGGCGCAGGCAAGGCTGTCGATCAGCGTCAGCCGCGCGGTTTCAAACGCCAGCTTGCTCTTCGGTTTATAGCCGTGCGCGTAGTTGGCAAGGTCAACGATGACCTTGTCGAAAGGCGGGCGCTTATTGGTCACTGCAGCCATTCAATCACTCCTTGATGAAAATAGGTATTACTCGGCCTTGATGCCGGCGGATTTGACCAGCTGACCCCATTTCGCCGCTTCGGCCTTGAGATACTGCGCAAATTCCGCCGGTGAATCACCGACCGGTTCGAGCCCGGCGGCCTGCATGCGATCGGTCACCGCGGTTTCCTTCAGCGTTGCCGTGATGTCGCGGTACAGCCGGTCAACCACGCTGCGCGGCACGCCGGTCGGCGCCACCACGCCATTCCAGTTATTGGCCTCGTAACCTTTGACGCCGGCTTCAGAGATGGTCGGCATTTCCGGAAACAGCGGCGAGCGTTTGGCCTTGCCGACAGCGAGACCGCGCAGCTTGCCGGCACGGATATGCGGCTGTGCGGTGGTCAGGTTCGCCATCATCATGTTCAGTCGTCCCGCGACCAGGTCGGCCACGGCCGGTGCGCCGCCTTTGTAGGGCACATGCAGGGCTTCGGCGCCGGCCATGCTGAGGAACAAGGCCATCGCCAGATGCCCCGCGCCGCCGACACCGCTGGAGCCATAGCTGTATTTGCCTGGGCTCGCTTTCAGCAGCGCCACCAACTCGCGCACATTGTTGACCGCCACCGATGGATGCACCACCAGCAGATTGCTCGATCCCGCGATATTGGTGACTGCGACAAAATCACGTTCGACGGAATACGACACCTTGCCGTACAGCGCCGGATTGACCGCCAGCGGCGGTGTCGCCATCAGCAGCACATAACCATCAGCCGAGGCGTGCTGGACAATTTCAGTGCCGATCAGTGTGCCGGCGCCGGTGCGGTTATCCACAACGATCTGCTGGCCCAGGCGTTCGCTGAGCCGCGCACCGATGATGCGGGCCACCGTATCGGTCGATCCACCGGCAGCATATGGCACCACCAGCCGGACCGGGCGCTGCGGATAGTCAGCCGCTGCGGCGACGGTTGCAACAGTCAACAGAAGGAATAAAAAAATGTGTCGCATCAACATCATGCTGCTCCTTGCTGATAGAGCATGGTCCTCCACGGGTGCAGCATTATTGTTATGAAAATTCCGGGCGACCGATCTACTTGGCGCCAGGCGCGCTCTCTAATGGAATCCGTGGCATCTCGAAGCGGTCGGTGATACGGCAGTAACCGCCCTTGCCGGCGAGACGGCCCACCGGATTGATGGCGCCAGCATCGACGTGAAAACGGTCATTGACGATGCCGTCGTGATAATGAAAATAGACCACCTCGCCGAACACCACGTGATAGGGCTTGCGGCCCATTTCGACGATCTGCATCAGCTTGCATTCGAGCGCGACCGGTGCTTCGGCGATGCGCGGCGGCTTCACTTTGCGGGACGGCAGTATGGTGAACCCGGCACGCTCCAGTTCGTTGACGCCGAAGGGATAATCCACCGCGCAGACGTTCATCTTGTCCTTGATCGCATCGCTGACGATGTGCACGACAAACTCCGGCGTTTCGCGGATATTGCGCACGGTGTCCTTGGCCTTGCCGGAGCGGTCGCCGACGGAGAACATCAGCATTGCCGGATCGGAGCCGACGGCATTAAAAAAACTGAACGGCGCCGCGTTGGGGCCGTCCGCACCCAGCGTTGTCACCAGTGCGATCGGCCGCGGCGTAACCGTTCCCACCATCAATTTGTACTGATCCTGCCAGGAGACCTGGCTCGCATCGATTTCTGTCATGGGTTTTATTGGATTCACTGCAAGGGAAAGTGCCTTGATTCTATCAGGGCACCCGCGGCCTGACGGCACATTCCACATACTGTGATCGCGAACGGCATTACTGCAGTGACAACAGTCCCTGACGGATCATGCCGGAGTAGCGCTCAACATCCCGGCGCAAGGTCTGCGCCAGAATTTCCGGTGTACTGCCAGCGGCAGCAAGCCCCAGCGCTGCATAACGTTCCCGCAGATCGGCGTCATCCAGCGCGCGCCGCACTTCGACATTCAGTCGAGTGATCACGGCTTTCGGTGTTCCCGCAGGCGCCAGCAGCACATAGCGGTTCTCGATGACCAGTCCCGGATAAAACTGATGCAATAGCGGCGTTGCCGCCAGCAGCGGCAAGGGTTCGGCCGCAGTAATCGCCAGTGCGCGCAGCCGCTGCGCCGTCAGTTGCGGAATCGCCACCGGTGCCGAGAGGAACAAGGCATCGAACTGACCATGAACCAGCGACTGCATTGCCGGGCCGCCGCCGTTGAACAACACGCCCTCCATCCGCAAACCTGCAGTGCGCGCGAACTGCGACAGCGCAACATGACTGAGACTGCCGGAGGCATTGCCGCCGGCGCGCACCGCAGGCCGCCCGCGTTTCACCAGCGCCACCAGTTCGGGAACGGATTTCGCCGGAACACCTGGATGCACGGCGAGCACCAACGGCGCCGTGGACAGCAAACTCACCGGCGCAAAATCCGGCAACAGATCAAAGGGCATTTGTTCGGGCAGCCAGGCGGCATTGACGGTCAGCGCGGTGGAAGCCAGCAACAACGTATGTCCATCGGCGGGTGCGCGGGCCACCCCTGCGCTGCCGATCACGCCACCGGCACCGGCGCGATGCTCAACCAGCACCTGCTGTCCCAGATGTGCGCGCATCACCGGCGCCAACAGCCGCGCCTGCAGGCTGATCCCGCCCCCCGCGGGCGCCGGAACCACGATACGCAGCGGCTGCGATGTAAAGCCTGCAGGTTCTGCTGCCTGCGCACTTTGGAAAAGCGGAAACACGATCCCGATCAGACCTGCCGAAAAGCCACACCCGCCTCGAGAAAAATACATTCGCTGGATTCTAGCAGGACGCCGCAGCAGAACGGCCGCAGTTTCATATCCTGCGCCTCAAAAAAAACGCCTCCGGGCAGAGGCGTTTTGCGGCATGCGGACTTCTACCGCATCCGGATATTGCCGTCCCGGATGACCTTGGCGTATTTGACAATTTCCGCTTTAAGTTTTGCCGTCAATTCACCAGCCGTACTTCCAACCGGATCCAGGCCCTCGCGAGAATAAAAATCACTGACCTCCTTGGCCGAAAGCGCTTTTTTCACTTCGCTGTTGATTTTGCTGGCCGCTTCGGCTGGCGACCCTTTCGGCAGGAACATCGCATACCAGTTATCCGACACAAAGCCCGGATAAAACGAGTTCATTGTCGGCAGATCTGGCAGTACCGACGCGCGATTCTCGGTCGTCACCGCAAGAGCCCGAAGCCGCTTTGAAACCAGGTGCGGCATTGAAGACGGTGCAGTTCCGAACAACAGATCGATTTCGCCGCTTACCACACCCATCGATGCCGGACCGCCACCTTTGTAGAGAATGGTGACGCCTTTGACATTCGCAAACTGCTTGAACATTTCTGCCGACAGGTGGCTGGTGCTGCCCGGGGTATTGCCACCAAGATTCAGACCAGCGGGCGTGCGATTGGCAAGTGCGACCAATTCCTTCACCGACTTGACCGGAATGCTTGGATGGACCACCAATACCAGCGGCGCAGAAGAGACCCACGTCACAGGATCAAGATCCTTCAAAGCATCGAATTTCATATTCTTCTTCTGCATCGTGGTATTCACGGCAATGGTCGCGGTCGTGAACAGCACCGTATAGCCATCCGGAGGAGACTGAACCACGATATCTGCGCCAATCAACCCGCCAGCCCCGGTTCGGTTATCCACAAGGAATGATTGTCCGGTGCTCTGTCGCATTTTTTCTGCCAGCAGTCGCCCCTGAATGTCGGTACCGCCGCCTGCGCTGAATGGCACCACCAGACGCACGGGTTTGTCCGGAAACTCAGATTGCGCGTTGACGGGTGCGGAAATCAATCCGGGGATTATCGAGATGACAAAAAGAACCGTTTTATTCATCACTCCTCCATATACAATTAATTGATTTAATTGAATAAATTTAAAAAATGATTACATTGTGGAATCCGTATTGTGATCAAACCGAAGTAAAATGTCACTCATAATTTACGATATAGGCGCATATCGCTACTTTGTTGCTTACAAGTGACTTTCCTAAAAGCAAAAAAGCCCGCTTGCGCGGGCTTTCTCGAATGGTCCGTTCAATCCACGGTAACGGACTGTTCAGTCGGCAATGACGTTTGCCGCCTTGATGACCTTCGCATACTTCGCATTCTCACGCTTGAAATAAGCCGCCAACTCTTCCGGCGTGCTGCCCACCGGCTCCCCGCCTTCCTTGCGGATGAAGTCGTTGAGGTCGGGGGCTTTCAGTGCCTTGATAATTTCGGCATTGACCTTGGCAATAATGTCCTTGGAAGTGCCTTTGGCGAGGAACATGGCATACCAGTTATCCGCCTCAAACTCGGGGAACATCGAAGTCATCGTCGGCAAATCCGGGAACGCCGATGATTTTTTCGCTGTGGTCACCGCAATCGGACGCACCTTTCCGGTTTTCGTGAAAGGCTGAACGGCAAGCGCTGTCGCGAAAGTGAAGTCCGATTCGCCGCTGATCTGCGCCACCATCGCCGGGCCGCCGCCCTTGTAAGGCACCGGAGTCACTTTGGCACCGCCGAACAGTTTGAGCATTTCCACTGACAAATGGCTGGTGGTACCGGCACCGTTGTGTGCGGCGATCATATTGCCACCGGGTTTTTTCGCCAGAGTGACAAACTCTTTCAGGTTCTTCGCGGGAACACTGGGATGCAGCGTCAGCACAAGCGGAACCGAAGACACCCAGCTCACAGGTTCCAGGTCATTCACCGGATCAAATTTCAGGCGCTTCGCGTAAAGCTGGACATTGACGGCCAACGAAGCCGTGGTGAACAGGATGTTGTAGCCGTCGGCCGGTGCACGCGCCACAAATTCGGCGCCGATCAGGCCGGAAGCGCCTGCGCGGTTCTCAACCAGGAAATTCTGGCCCATGCTGGTCTGGAACTTCTGCGCCAGCAAACGACCCTGAATGTCGGTGCCGCCGCCGGCGCCGAAAGGAACGATGATACGGACGGGTTTCGCCGGATAGGCCTGCGCCCATACCGGGCCTGAAGCTACAGACAATGCGAGGGCTGATGCGATTCCCGCCAGGCCCATGTGCAGTCGTTTCATGTTGAATCTCCTCGTCAGTTTTGTTTGGCAGTGCGCAACGCCGTCGAGGACGCTGCCGGACCAGTGTAACAGTTCACGGCAACCGTCCTCAGGCAAGGCATCACCCGCGGTAAATCGGTTCGGGCTGTGTAAAGAACGAATGCAGGATGTGATAAACGGTGCTGTAGTTGATCTGCTGGAAGCTGGCATGCGAAATGCCGGCCATAACTGCAAAAGTCTTGTCGGGATTAGGCAGCAGATTGAAGAACTCGAGAAGGTCTTCCATGCTCGCTATGCCGTCCCACTGACCACGCATGATCACCGTTGCCGCCTTGATTTTGGCGGGATTCACCACCGGCAGATTGGCGCACATGTCGAGGTAGGTGCCGGTCGGCACCGAGTCATCCAGCTTGAGCACTTCATCCGCAAAGGCTTCGATGACGCTCTGTTCAGCGCAGCCGGGATGGTCGCGGGTAAAAATCGAATGCATGAAGGCGCGATCGATCGGGCGGCGTTTCTGCGCCTTCCACTGATCGAGTTTCTTGGCGCGCTCTTCCAGCGTCGGGCTGCCCTTGCCGGTCCAGACAAAAGCATCCAGCGCCAGACGCGACACACGCTCCGGGTGGCGTTCGGCAAACATCGCGGCACGCAACGCACCCGAAGAAATGCCGTAGACCATGAACTGCTTTGCGCCCGTGGTCTTCATGATGTAATCGCTCGCCGCCTCAAGATCGTCGGCGCCGTTGGCGATATCGAAATAGATGTCGCGCGATTTGTCGGAGCGGCCGTAGCCCTCCATGTCAACGCACCAGGTATTGAAGCCGCGTTGCGCGAACCAGTCCATCACCGAGGAATCCGGACGGCCAGGTACATGCAGATCAAAGGTCGGCTGCGAAGCCATCGATGAGCCATGGACAAAAATAATGGTGCCGTTCGCGCCCTTGCCGTCGGCAGCCGCTTTCTCCCACAGGAAAAGTTTGACGTCGCCCTTGCGGGTCCAGTGTTCCTTGCCGGCAACAGCGGCGTTTTTTGCAGTCTGGTTCATGAATTTCCGAATAAAAAGTTGGTTATCCGTGAGGACAAAAAGTCGGGAGTCTCGGAGGGGAACGTAAGTCTAGGATACGGAACCGCACCAGTCAAACCGCGGATGCGGCATATATAATTCCCCCCTGCTCGCGGCACAGTTTTTCCTTTTTTTATCATTCAGCCGCATCAAAAACGCTCTGCACTGGACAAGCCTGTGACCGCCAACTATTCGACGCAGTTCCGCAGCATCAAGAACGAAGTCAGCCCCGAGGAATGGGAAACACGGCTCAATCTCGCCGCCTGCTACCGGCTGACCGACGTCTACGGCATGACCGACCTGATCTACAACCACATCACGGCGCGCATCCCCGGTGATGACGATCACCTGCTGATCAACCTTTACGGCCTGCTCTACAAGGAAATCACCGCCTCCAGCCTCGTCAAAATCGACCTTGAGGGCAATATCCTGTGGAAACCCGACACCGATTACGGCATCAACAAATCGGGTTATGTGATTCACGGCGCCATTCACCGAGCACGTCCTGATGTGACATGTGTGATGCACACGCACACCCGCGCCGGTATGGCCGTCTGCTCGATGAAGCGCGGACTGCTGCCGATGACGCAGACCTCGATGCGTTTTGTCGGCCACCTGGGTTATCACGACTACGAAGGTCCGGCGATCGACCTCGCGGAACGCGAACGTCTGGTGCGCGACCTCGGCAATCATGATGCGATGATGCTGCGCAATCATGGCCTGCTCACCTGCGGCGCCACCGTCCAGCAGGCCTTCAATACGATGTATCAGCTCGAACTGTCCTGCCGCGCACAGGTGGATGCGCTGGCCGGCGGCCAGGACATCGCACTGCCGCCGGACGAAGTCATCGCACATACCGCAAACCTCTATCAGCCAGGAACACGCCGGCCTTACGGTGTACTGGAGTGGCATGCGATGCTCCGCCTGCTCGATGCTGAATCCAAAAACTCCGGGTATCCGCCTTACTGGCACTGACCCGGCAATCCGCAAACCATCAACCTCTACGATTGTGAACTGATCATGGACTTCAGGATTTCAGACGAACAACGCGCCTTTGTCGATACTGTCCGGCGCGTCTGCCAGGAGGAGTTCGCACCTCGAGCAATCAAATACCTCGACGGCACATGGCCTGCGGAGAACATGAAACGCCTCGGCGAAATCGGCGTGCTCGGCATGGCGGTTCCCGAAGAATACGGCGGTTCCGGGCTGTCCATACTTGACACCGTTCTGGTCCTCGAGGAAATCGGCAAGGTCTGCTACGTGACCTCTATGGCAGCCCTCGGTGAAGTAGGAACCCAGACCCGCATCATTACCACATTTGCGCCGGAGGACATCAAGCGCAGGATTCTTCCGCGCGTCGCCACCGGCGAGGCGATTCTGGCCATCTGCATGACCGAGCCCGATGCCGGTACCGACGTACCGAACTACAAGACCAACTGCACCATCAAAGGCGACAGAATCATCCTGCGCGGTGCCAAGACGCTGATCTCGCGCGCCGACATCGCCGAAATGTTCATCGTCTTCACCCGCGTCGATAACAAACCCGGCGCCGAAGGGATCGGCTGCGTGCTGGTGCCCGGCGGCACCAAGGGCCTGATCGCGAAAGCGAGCTACCACACGATGGGCGGTGAATTCCTCTCCGACGTGGTATTCGATGATATCGAACTGCCGATCGAACATCTGGTGATCCGGGATAACGGAATGAAGAAGCTGCTTTCGGCGTTCAACACCCAACGCTGCCTGAATCCGGCGATCTGCCTGGGGCTTGCAGAGGGCGCACTGGAAGAAGCGGTCAAATACATGCGCCAGCGCTCGGCTTTTGGCAAAAAAATCGGCGACTTCCAGGGCTTGCGCTGGAAAGTGGCTGACATGTATATCCAGATCGAGGCCGCCCGCGGCCTGCTGTATCGCGCCGCAGTATCCGGCGAAAAATTTCCTGATCCGACTCTCGCTGCGATGGCGAAGATTTACACCAATGAAATGTCGATCCGTGTGACCAGCGAAGCAATCCAGATTCACGGCGGCTACGGCTTCACAGACGAGTTCCCGGTATCACGCTTTTTCCGCGGCACGCGCTACGGCAGTCTCGGCGGCGGCACCACGGAAACGCTGCGCAATATGGTCGGCCGCAAGCTGGTCGAGCAGATGGATCTGGCGTCTGGCTGCCTGGGGATGGATTACTTCTAGTCAGCCGCAGACCGGCAGGCGGAACGCCTGCCGTGTGCTCAGTAGACGGGCTTCGAGCGGAAGTGCAGTTCCCGGGCAATGGATTTCACCTTGACCGGTTCAATCTTGTTGCCCTTCAACACATCCAGCGTCACCACGACACCGGCGTCACCGCTTTTCCACAGCCGCGTGTAGAAATCGGCCTGGCCGGCCAAGGCCTGACCGCCGAGGCCGACAATGATGTCGCCGGCCTTGAGTCCCGCATCTTCTGCCGGCCCTTCGGATGAAACCCGCGTCACGATGACTTTGCCCTGGATTTCCTGTGAGGTAATGCCCAGCCACGGCCGCGGCTTGGTGGTGGCACGGCCATTGGCGATGAAATCGCCGAGCACCGGTTTCAACGTATCGATCGGCACGAACATATTGCCGGGCACGCCGCTCTGGGCGATCGCATCACCCACCGCCAGCGAACCAATGCCGAGCAGCTTGCCTTCGCGCGACAGCAAGGCCGCACCCTGCCAGTTGACGGTGGCCGGTGCAGTGTAGATTGCTTCATCCAGCAAATATTCCCAGTAACCGACAAACGGGCGCTTCGAAACGATATAGGCCGGGGCCACGCCGTCAAAACCGACAATGAGTACGATGTCGCGCAGGTTGGCGGCGGTCGACTGACCGAAATCCACCGGCTTGATCGGCAGCGGTTGCAGGGATTTCACCAAACCAAGTCCGGTCGCGTTGTCGTAGCCGATCATATTGGCCGGGAATTTGCGGCCGTCCGCAGTCGACAGTTCTATCGTGTCCGCTTCGGTCACCAGATAACCGATGGTCAGCACCAGACCGCTGGAATCGATCACCACGCCGGTACCTTCGCGCTGCGGCCCCAGCGTGCGGGCGCTGCGCGCATCCGGCACCGCCTTGACCGTCAGTTTCACGACAGAAAATTCGTCGACTGTGAGCTCGCGCTCCGCCGCCTGCGCTTGCGCCAGAACAGGCGCAGCGCCCGAAGACAGCCCGACCGCGACAACAGCTGCATACAGAACCGGCTGCAATATGCGAATCAGACTAGGGGCAGGCGCCATGAAAATCTCCTTTGGAGCGACTACGCGACCGGCGGCAGCCGGAGTCGGGGGGTCGCGGGAATATCCTACGACGAATATCAAAGGGGCAAAAGGCCCGGCGGAAGAATGGCGCTACAATGCGCCCTCTTTTCCAGGATTGTTGAGGACAAAAAAATGGAATTCGGACTCAAGGGTAAGGTTGCAATCGTAACGGGCGGCACCGAAGGCATCGGCAAAGCAACGGCAATGACGCTGGCGCGCGAAGGCGCCAAAGTGGCGATCTGCGCCCGCGGCAAAGCCCTGCTCGATGCCACCGCAGCAGAAATCACCAAGGCCGGCGGTGAAGTCCTAGCCGTTTCCGCCGACATGAGCAAAGCCGCCGACATCAAGCGTTTCTTTGATGAAGTCGCCCAGAAATTCGGCCGCATCGACATCCTGGTCAATAACGCCGGCACTTCCAAGCGCGGCAAATTCCTCGAGCTGCAGGACGAGGAATGGGCGGCCGATCTCGAACTGAAAGTGTTCGGCGCCATCCGCTGCACCCGCCTCGCCATCCCTTATATGAAAAAGCAGGGCGGCGGACGCGTCATCAACATCACCATCTCCGGCGCCAAACAACCGGCCGCCGAGTCCTACCCCACGTCGATTTCCCGCGCCGCCGGTCTGGCCATCACCAAAGCACTGTCCAAGGAATTCGCCCCGGACAACATCCTCGTCAACACGATCTGCATCGGCAAGATCAAATCGGGACAGCATGAGCGCCGCTTCACCAAGGACGGCATCAGCGCCGACGACTATTACGGCAAGATGGGCAAGGACATCCCGATGAAACGCGTCGGCGAAGCACAGGAAGTCGCCAACGTCATCACCTTCCTCGCCTCGAACGCCGCCAGCTATGTTACCGGCACCAGCATCAATCTCGACGGCGGCATTTCCGGAGTCCTTTAATAGTTAATAAAAACAAATAGTTGGCGCATCAAACCGGGGCAACCTGGCCCGCCAATGAAAACGGCCCCGAACATTCGGGGCCGTTTTTTTTGGTGCCGGAAATAGGAGTCGAACCTACGACCTTCGCATTACGAATGCGCTGCTCTACCAACTGAGCTATTCCGGCGAAACAGGGAATCCGCAACCGCGGTAAGCGCTGTATTTTACCCCACCGAGGGGCTGCTGGCGCGCATGCGGACGATGATATCGACGCCTTCGGTGACCATACCCGGCGGCAGTTCCGGCAGCCCGCTTACAGAAAGCGCACCGGCATGGATATCGGTGATCTCACCGGTATCGACGTTATAGAGGTGATGATGAGGGTCGGTATTCGGATCGTAAAACACCCGTTTCGGATCAACAATGACCTCACGAATCAGACCGCGATCACAAAACAGATTCAGGGTGTTGTAGACCGTCGCCTTCGAGGTCTCTGCATGTTGCTCATTGACCCTGGCAAGGATCTGGTCAGCAGACAGATGATGACAACGACCGAACAGCACCTGGGCAATTTCAAGGCGCTGATGAGTCGGGGCAATCCCGTGCCGGCGCAACAGCGCGGTCAGCGACGGGCGGTTATAAGATATTGCTTCCATTGATTTTTATTTTATTTCAATAATTGGACTTTGTCTAATTTGTGCCGGGATCCGCCTCCACCGACCCGGGAGCGGGAAACCACCGGAAACCGGCGCAACAGTGATTTTTCTCACGCCAAAAACCGCCGGCCAACCGTTCATAACGGTCACTGAACCACTCATCGGCAAGACATGGCAACCGCGTAGAATCCTTTCTATTCTTATACCTAGTGAAAAAAGGGGGCAGGCATGAAACAAAGCACCGGTTTTACGCTGGTTGAATTGATGGTCACAGTTGCCGTCATAGCCATTTTGGCATCCATCGCGTACCCCTCCTACACCAGTCAAGTTGCCAAATCACGCCGAGCCGACGCACAGCAATTCATGATGCAAATGGACACCCGGCAAAAACAGATTCTTATTGAACAACGTGCATACGCCACAACCCCGGATGCACTGAACGTATCGAGTGAAGGTTTTACCTGCAACTCATCTCGTTGTGCGAATAGTTTCTACAACATCACATTCAATCCGGCTGTAGATAACACGGCCACGCCACCGTCTTACACCCTTTGCGCCATTCCTCAGGGTGCGCAGGCCAGCGATGGCGTGCTGACGCTGACCAGCACGGGAACGAAACAAAGGCTAACAGGAACAACCAGCTGCGCCGGCGGAACCGCTGGCACCTGGTAAATCATGGGCCGAAAAAACTCAGGCTTCACCCTTATTGAACTGCTGATCGTAGTAGTTATTCTCGGCGTTCTGGCTGCGGTGGGAACACCAAGTCTGCAGTTTCTGATCGCAAATTACAGACTCAAAACCGCGGTTACAGACCTTCACACGATACTCATGCTCGCGCGAAGTGAAGCCATCAAAAGGAACGATACCGTCACACTGACCCCAACCAGCACTTCCGACTGGTCAATGGGATGGAATTTGCAATACGGCAGCCAGGTTATCGCCACACAGGACCCCTATCAACGTTTAAGCATCAGCACCCGCAACGCAGCCTACAGCTCCAAAACCGTCAGTAGCGTGAGCTTTCTGGGAACCGGACGGGAGAACAGCACTGACGGGGTAGCGTTCGTATTCACTTCGTCAACGCTCACAACATTACCGGCACGCTGTGTTGTGCTTGATCCCAGCGGACGCCCGACAGTGCGGGTTGACAAAGACAGCGATACAACAAATGGGTGTAATTAATAATGTGTAAATTTAACCCGGGAAAACAGCTTGGACTATCGATGCTTGAGGTCCTTATTTCACTCCTCATCCTGGTATTCGGGCTGCTGGGCATGATAGGTCTGCAGGCAAGAGCCCAGTTGGGCACTTTTGAATCCTATCAGCGCGGACAGGCACTGATTCTGGCTCAGGATATGGTGGATCGCTTGTTAATTAACCGGGACGCCGCGAGTTGCTATGTGATCACAACGAATACAACCAGCGGCACTCCATATTTCGGCACCAGTTACACCAGCACACCAGCCTGCGCGACAGCCGCGGGCACGGCAGACATGCAAGCACGTGCCGCTGCCGATATGCTGGAATGGGATGGCGCGCTCAAAGGCGCAGCGGAAGTTTCCGGGGGCGTTCAGGTCGGCGGGTTACTCGGCGCCCGGGGATGCATCAGTTTCGATACCACAACCAATCGCTACCGTATCGCCGTTGCGTGGCAGGGTATGGCTTCAACTGTAGCACCCACTGCAGGAGATGCCTTGGCAACCTGCGGCAAGGATCTTTATGGCGCAGAAGCACAGCGCAGGGAAGTCAGTGTCACTTTAATGATTGCAACGCTGTCATGATGATGAGAACCCGACAAACGCCCGTCATGGCCCGCGTTGAAATCGGCGCTTCCTTGGTGGAAATCATGGTGTCGTTAGCAATTGCCATGTTCCTGTTATTGGGGCTGGCCGCAGTTTTTGGGAATTCAACGCGCACCAGTGCAGATTTGAATAGGTCGCTTCAGCAAATCGAAAATGGCAGATTCGCCACGCAAGCATTAACTGACGATATTGCCTTGGCGGGATTTTATGATCGCCTGCCTACCATGCTCGCAGCCCCGACAACACTGCCCGATCCCTGCGAAACGTCAAACATGACTAATTTGCGTGCCGCGACTGCTTTTCCGGTTCAAGGCTATAACGCACCAGCCACATCACCTTTATCCTGCATACCCGTGGCCAATCACGTCGCAAACACCGATATCCTTGTTATACGACGCGCCGATACCAATACAACCGCCAGCGGGTCATTGACGGCGACAGATGTTTATTTACAAACCAATGCAGACCCCTCCAATTCAGCAAATCCGATCATCGCTTTAGGCAGCGCAGGGAATTTTACGCTGCGAAACAAGGATGGCACCACGGTTGCGCCTATTCGCAAATATCACGTGCATATTTATTTTATCTCGCCCTGCAGCATTCCCAACGGGGGCGGCACTACCTGCACTGGCAGCAGCGATGACAACGGCTCTCCGATACCCACCTTGAAACGCTTGGAACTTCGTGGCGGAGCTTCCGCCCCGGTAATGACAGTCGTTTCCCTGGTCGAAGGCATTGAAAACCTGCAGATTGATTACGGAATCGATACAGATAACAACGGAGTACCAGAAGGAAACTACCTGACCACGGCTGCCACGGTTTCAGATTGGGCAAATGTGGTGGCCATGCGGATTAACGTGCTCGCACGCAACCTGGAATCGACCAACGGATATACAGATGCAAAAACCTACGATATGGGCGTCGGTGGAAACTCCACGCCTGGCGGCTCATACAAGCGCCATGTATATAACTCCGTAATACGGTTAGTCAATCCGGAATCGCGGAAGGAACTCTAATGTATAGGGCGATTAAAGCGCAGCAAGGAATGACGCTGGTAATTGCGCTGGTCATGCTTGTAGTCATCACCATTCTGGGCATATCAGCAATACGCATGAACAGTACCAGCATGCTTGTCGTGGGAAACATGCAATGGCGGAAATCAGCGGAAAACATGGCAATGATGGCCATCGAACAAACCATGAATAGTGCAGCACCATTTACATCACCAACAGCGACGGTGTCGTTTACCGCACCGGCCGGGTATACCGTCACCATCGGCAACCGCACCTGCATACGTTCAACCCCGGCATCGGGTTACAGCGCCCTCTCCGCTGTAGCGCCGGAAGAAAACTACTGGGAATTCAATGTTTCGGTAAGTGACACCTTTACTGGCGCACGCGCCACAATGACGCAAGGAGTCAAAGTGCGACAGCTTGCTGGCAGTTGCACGTAATTATCTCGGAGCGCCAAAAAGGAATAAATGATGAACAAATACCTGAGCCGCATTGTTGCCGCACTGATACTGATTGTGGCTCCATCAGCAGCATGGCCCGTATTCGACCCGGTCAACGACGACACCGATATTTTTCTCGCCAACCCTGCGTACTCGTCAGCCCGTCCGAATGTATTGATATTTGTCGACAACTCCGCAAACTGGAGTTCGACTTCCAGCGGAACAACCAAGTATGCGGCCGTTAAAGCCGCCTTGACCGCATCCCTAACCAATATCGTTACCGACGAGTACAACGTCGGTCTTGGATTATTTGTCGAAACGGGAAGCCCCAACAACAACGTAGATGGAGCTTATATTCGCTACGGCGTCAGGAGGATGACTGGAACCGCTGCAGACACGACGTCCAACAAAGGGGCGCTGCTATCTGTCATTGGCAACCTTAATGAGAATAACGACAAAGGTAATGGCGCAAAATACTCAGTCTCTTTCAGCGAGATTTTCAAATACTTCGCCGGCCTCACATCAAGATCCGGGCACGGCAAGGTAAAAGCTGATGCGGGCGGGAGCGTTTACCTTTCCACCGGCCGCCAAACACTTGCCGGCAGCCCGCTGCCGGCAAGTGCACTGCCAAACACCCGGCTGGCTTCTGCTTACTCCAGCCCGATTGTCGACGGCTGCCAGAAGAACTTCGTTATTTTCATTTCCAATGGCGAAGCAAATGATGCCACCGCCGATATCAGTACTGCAGAAACGCTCTATACAGCCGACATCGGCACCAAGCCGGTGACCATACCACTCACCCCCAGCGGCTCCTCGGGAATTCTGGCGGACGAGTATGCCAAGTACATGGCATCAGGTGACTGCAATAGAAATATTGACGGCGTGCAAAACGTATTTACCTACACTATCGATATCCTACCGAGAACCGTTGGTCAGGGCCCTGCACACACCGCGCTTTTGAAAAGCATTGCCTCGAACGGAAAAGGAAAATACTTTGCGGTTAACAGTATCAGCAGCACCGCCGAGATCGAAGCCATTCTCGACGACATTTTCAAAGAAGTTCAGGCGGTCAACAGCGTGTTCGCATCAACCACCCTTCCGGTAAGCGTTAACGTCCGGGGCACGAACCTCAATCAGGTTTATATTGGTGTTTTTCGTCCTGACGAGAATAAAAATCCCCGATGGTTCGGCAATCTCAAGCTCTATCGACTCGGCGAAAACACGGCAACCAATACGCTTTTTCTTGCCGATGCCAATGGCAATGTCGCCGAAAATGCAAGTACGGGATTCATCAGCAACTCTGCAAAAAGCTTCTGGACTACAACCCAGACACCAAACTTCTGGACCTTTAACCCGCAGGGCAATGGCGGCGCATCAGACTCACCTGACGGTGATCTCGTAGAAAAAGGTGGCGCCGCACAACAACTGCGTATCGCTTACGCCAGCAGCCAGAACTCTCGAAATGTTTACACATGCACCAACGGTTCGGGAGGCTTGTGCGCCAACAATTCACTGCTTAGCGCATCTCCATTCAACACCACATCGATCAGCGCCAGCGACCTCGGACTATCCACAACGACCGAGCGGGATAATGTTGTTAACTGGACCCGTGGAGCAGACAACAAAGTCAATGAAAACAATGGCGACGCAAGTGTAACGACTGATATCAGGGCGTCGATTCACGGCGACGTACTTCATTCGAGGCCCGCGATCATCAACTACAACCGTTATGGCGACGATAATGATATCTACGCCTTTTACGGCTCAAATGATGGCCTGTTCCGCGCCGTAAAGGGCGGCATCTCGGCACATACATCGGGCCCGGACACATCATTAGTACCTGGATCCGAACGCTGGTCATTCATACCCAAAGAGTTTTTCGCCAAACTCAACCGCCTGCGTGAACAATCACCGACCATCAGTCGCACTAACCCCAAGGATTATTTCTTTGATGGCTCCATCGGCGTATACCAAAAAGATGCAAACAACGATGGCATCATCAGAACTGCCGATGGAGACAAGGTTTACATATACGCATCACTCCGCCGCGGCGGAAACTTCATTTATGCGCTTGATGTAACCGACCCTGCCGCACCACGCCTGCTTTGGAGAAAAGGTTTTGGCGACACCGGGTGGGATCAGGTTGGTCAGACCTGGTCTGAACCAAAAGTAGCGCGTATCAGCGCCAGTCTGGGCAATTCAAGCAACCCGGATAATGTGGTTTTGATCTTCGGCGCCGGCTATGACAAAGCGGTGGAAGACATCAACCCATGCCTTCTCCAGGAAGCGAATAGAACACAGGTCATCGTAAAAGCGGTGGGCTCAGGCACCATCACCTACACAGATGCGGGAAGCTGCACGATCGCTGGTGCGACCGGTGGTAATACAACTGTTTCCCGTACCCTGGGCCGCGGCATTCTTGTCGTTGACGCATTCAATGGCAATGTCGTATGGCAGGCTGGCGGCGGCATCACAACATCCGCAACCGCCGGCGCCAAAAAACTCAATGTTCCCAATATGACCTGCGCCATCCCTTCCGATATCAGCGTCATTGACATCAATCGTGATGGTTTTGCCGATCGCCTTTATGTGGGTGATACATGCGGGCAAATGTGGCGGGTTAATCTATTCGGGACTGACATGGATGAGTGGAGCGTAACCGGTATAGCTCACATTTCCACAACCACCGACACCGATATCGCGAACAAACGGAAATTCATGTTCCCGCCCGATCTTGTATTCGGCACTGACAGCAATGGAACCTATGCGGCGGTATTAGCAGGCTCCGGCGACCGTGAACATGCTTTCGATACGATCATCACTAACGAGTATTACATGTTCAAGGATCGTGATGATTCAACCGAAGCATTGCGCGGCGCAGCAAACAGCACCTCGGTAAAAATCTCGGGCTACTCCACGGCACCAACCGGTAGCATTTACACTACGGGAAGTTTGTTTGATGCCACAAATTCGGCCGTAGTCACATCCAACTCCCTGAGTTTGAACGGCTGGCGAATCACACTTCGATCCGGTGAGAAAGTAATATCGAGTTCTACCACGGTTGGTGGATCGACTTTCTTTAATACCAATCAACCCAGCGCGACCGCGGCCGCCGGAATTTGCACATCGAACCTTGGTGTGGCGCGTGAATATATCGTGGGTTTTGCTGATGCCGCTGCAACACAAGACCTGAATTCCCTCGGCAACCTCAGCCTGGCGAACCGTTCCTCAATTAGAGCAGGCGGCGGTTTCCTGCCATCACCGGTGCCGGTGGTTGTTGACATTGCAGGACATAAGCACGAAGCAGTGATCTCAGGAACCTCGGTCAGACAACCTCCGTCCCTGACACTCGATAAACGTATACGTGTCTACTGGTATAAAAACGTCGATTGAAGTGCATCACGGAGAAATCGAAAACAGGAATCTGGGAAGTGCAGTAATTGCACTTCTCTTATCCTCAGCAATTCATTTAGGAGCTCTTCTTGCAATGGGCCCCGGTTTCAGAGGCGGCTCATTCACCCAGCCAGGGCAACCCCTGAATTCATTGGAGCATGCATTCACAAGTTTGAATGCAAATCTGGTACGGGAATCACCTGTACAGCCGCTGGCTAAAAAAACAGATCGCATGCAGAGTCAATTGAAAATCGATGGCTCTGAGGTGCCCTTACCTGAAAAAATTGAATCCCGAAACGAGGCAGTCTATTTATTGGGGTCCGAGATTGATGTCCCTGCAGAGCCCATAAGCCGCCCCAATATTGTCTACCCTGAACAGGCAATGCTCTCCAGGCTTGCCGGAAGAGTACGGATTCGCATATTCATTGATTTCGAAGGACGCGTTAATTCGCTGGAGACGCTGGAATCTCAACCGCCCTACCCGCCATTCGAGGAAATCGCACTCAATGCGTTAATGGAAACGCGCTTCAAACCAGCAACACGCTTCGGACAGCCGGTTAACAGTCAGAAAATAGTTGAAGTACTGTTCAACCCTTACGAAGACTCGGCATCCGGCCAGTGATCAATTCCTGATCTACTCAAATCAGGGCTGCCGAACTTGTCAGCCAGGCATGGAAGCAATGGGGCGGATAAAAGAACAATCAAGTAGTACCGCCCAACATAAAACCCTTTGGCAACGGAAATGTTACCCGTTCGGGAATGCCGTCCAGCGTACTGACGCTGTTGGCACCCAAACTGCGCAGACGCTCAACCACGGCCTGCACAAGCACCTCGGGCGCCGATGCCCCTGCAGTCACGCCGACGATTTTTTTACCGGCGACCCATTCAGGCTGCAACTCGGTGGCGTTATCCACCATATAAGCGGGAACACCCAGCTGCTCGGCAACTTCACGCAAGCGGTTGGAGTTGGAACTGTTCGGCGAACCGACGACGATCACCACATCGCAGCGTTGTGCTAGCGTCTTGATTGCATCCTGGCGGTTTTGCGTCGCGTAACAGATGTCGTCTTTTTTCGGACCAATGATTTTCGGAAAACGCTTTTTCAGTGCAGCCACCGTGCGCGCCGCGTCATCCATCGACAGCGTGGTCTGCGTGACATAAGCGAGATTGTTTTCATCGCCGACCTTGAGACCGTTGACGTCATCCGGCCCTTCGACCAGATGCATGCCGCCCTCGCTCTGGCCCATCGTACCCTCGACTTCCGGATGGCCGCGATGACCGATCATCACGATTTCGCGTCCCTGATTGCGCATCTTGGCGACTTCGACATGCACCTTGGTGACAAGCGGACAGGTCGCATCAAAAACCTTGAGACCGCGCGCATCGGCTTCGCGGCGCACGTCCTGCGACACACCATGCGCGCTGAAAATCACCGTGCTGCCTGACGGCACTTCGGCAAGTTCCTCGACAAACACCGCACCTTTGTTACGCAGGTTATTGACGACGAATTTGTTGTGCACGACTTCATGGCGCACATAGATCGGCGCGCCGTGCAATTGCAGCGCGCGCTCGACGATCTCGATCGCACGATCGACGCCGGCACAGAAACCTCGGGGATTGGAGAGCAGTACTTGCATGGTGCGGATTATACCTTTGCGCCGGTCTCACAGCGCCAGCGGCTCATAAAATTATCAATAAAAACAATTACTTATTATCAACCTTCGGCGATGATCCGCCGAAGATGCCGTCCCAGACCAGCAGAACTGCACCGCAGGTGATCGCCGAATCGGCGACATTGAAGGCCGGCCAGTGCCAGCCGAAAGCATGGAAATCGAGAAAATCGACAACAGCACCAATGGTCACGCGGTCAATCACATTACCGATCGCACCGCCCAGCACCAGCGCCAGCGCCAGGCTGAACAGCGTCTGCTGCGGGTGACGGTGCAGCAGCCAGACGATCCACGCCGAAGCAATCAGCGCAATGCCGGTAAAAAATTCCCGTTGCCAGCCGCCGGCTCCCGCGAGAAAACTGAAAGCCGCGCCGCGGTTATAGACCAGCAGCAGATTGAAGAAAGACGTGACCTCCACCGGCGGTTGATTCGCTAGCTTTTCCACCACGACGTATTTGCTGAGCTGATCCAGCACCACCACGATGCCGGACAGCAGCAGCCAGCGCCACATCAGGCGTAGTGGCGCGGTTCACCCGCGCCGGTAAGGTTGGATGTGCAACGGCCGCACAGATCGGGATGGTTTGCGTCATGACCGACATCGGCACGATAATGCCAGCAGCGTTCGCATTTGGTGTGAGAGCTCGGTTTGACGTCGATCGCAATGCCGGCCCCAGGAGCCTGGCGAACTTTTGCGCTGGATGTGATCAACACGAAGCGCAGATCATCCCCCAAGCGGTGAAGTGCGCCATGGAATTCATCACTCGGCACCGTAATTTCGATTTCAGCCTGCAACGGCGAGCCGATAACGCCTTGCGCCCTCTGCTCTTCGATTTTCTTGTTCACCATATCCCGGATATCGCGCACGGTTTTCCACGAATCCTTCACCGCCGGCACCAGAGATGTCTGCGGCAATTCATGCCACAGCTCTTCAAAAATGCTGCCTTCCGGACCGCCCTTGAACACCTGCCACGCCTCCTCGGCGGTAAAGCTCAGCACCGGGGCCATCAGCTTGATCAGCGAATTCGCGATATGCCACAGCGCGTTCTGCGCGGCACGGCGCGGCTGCGAATCAGCGCCTGTGGTGTACAGCCGGTCCTTCAGGATATCGAGATAGAAAGCGCCGAGGTCCTCGGAACAGAAGGCCGTAAGGCTTTTGACGACGGCATGAAACTCGTAACGCTCATAACCGGCCGCCACATCGTTCTGAAATTTGCGCGTCAGTTCCAGCGCATAACGGTCGATCTCCAGCCACTGCTCTGGCGGCAGCGCATGCTTGTTGACATCGAAATCCGCCAGATTGGCGAGAAGGAAACGCAGCGTGTTGCGGATGCGACGATAGGACTCGACGACGCGCTTCAGAATCTCCTTGGAGATCGACAGCTCGCCTGAATAATCCGTGCTCGCCACCCACAGGCGCAAGATGTCGGCGCCGAGCTCGTCCATCACCTGCTGCGGCACGATGACATTGCCCTTGGACTTGCTCATCTTCTTGCCCTGGCCGTCGACGACAAAGCCGTGGGTCAGCAGCGCCTTGTACGGCGCGCGGCCGTCCATCATGCTCGCGGTCAGCAGCGAGGAATGGAACCAGCCGCGATGCTGGTCCGAGCCTTCAAGATAAAGATCTGCCGGGAAAGCACCGGTGTCGGCATGCGAACCGCGCAGCACTGTGCTGTGCGTGGTGCCCGAATCAAACCAGACGTCCAGCGTGTCCTTGATTTTTTCGTACTGCGCGGCATCGGCGCCGAGCAGTTCTTCCGCATTCAGCGCCTGCCAGGCTTCGATGCCTTCGCGTTCGACGCGTTGCGCAATCTGCTCCAGCAGTTCCAGCGTACGCGGGTGGAGTTGCGCCGTTTCCTTATGCACAAAAAAAGGCATCGGCACGCCCCACTGCCGCTGTCGTGACAGCGTCCAGTCCGGACGGTTGGCGATCATGCCGTGCAGACGCGCCTTACCCCAGTCGGGATAGAACTGCGTCTCCTCAACCGCACGCAGGGCCGTAGAGCGCAGGGTTTCTTTCGGCTTCACGCCGTTGTAACCGGGCACATCTTCCATGCCGGCAAACCACTGCGTGGTCGCGCGCAGGATGATCGGCGTCTTGTGCCGCCAGCAGTGCATATAGCTGTGCAGGTCGGTCTTGCTCGAGAACAGCACGCCCTTTTCTTCCATGTGCGCGATGATCTGCGGATTGGCTTTCCAGATCATCAGGCCGCCGAACAGCGGCAGCGAGGCAATGTATTTGCCATCGCCCATCACTGGAGTGAGGATTTCATCATCCTTCAGGCCGTGTTTACGACAGGAATGGAAGTCTTCCACGCCGTAAGCGGGTGCGGCATGAACCATGCCGGTGCCGGTTTCCAGCGTGACATAGTCAGCCAGATACACCGGGGACTGCCGGTCGTAGAAGGGGTGTTTGAACTGGATCTGTTCCAGCGCCACACCCTTGCACGAGGCCAGCGTCGTACCGGTCAGGTCGTAACGTGCGAGACAGGCTTCCTGCAGATCGGCCGCCAGAATCAGCAGACCCTTTTCGGTATCGACGAGGTTGTAGCTGAATTCCGGATGCGCATTCAGCGCCTGGTTCGCCGGCAGCGTCCACGGCGTTGTCGTCCAGATCACCGCAAAGCCCGGCTTGTCCGGCAGCGCCTTCAGCCCGAAGGCCTTCGCCACCTTGTCCGCTTCCGCAAACGGGAAACCGACATCGACCGCGGGATCCTTGCGATCCTCGTATTCGACTTCTGCTTCTGCCAGCGCCGAGCCGCAGTCGAAACACCAGTTCACCGGCTTCAGGCCGCGATAGACGTAACCTTTTTCCAGTAGCTTGCCCAGCGCGCGGATCTCGTCGGCCTCATTGCGGAAGGCCATCGTCAAATAAGGATGATCCCAGTCACCCAAAACGCCGAGGCGGCGGAAATCCTTTTTCTGGCGCTCGACCTGCTCCGACGCATAGGCGCGGCACAGCCGCTGCGTTTCCGCGGTCGGCAGATGTTTGCCGTGCTGCTTTTCGATCTGCACTTCAATGGGCATGCCGTGGCAGTCCCAGCCCGGGACATACGGCGCATCGAAACCGTCGAGGGTCTTCGACTTGACGATAATATCTTTCAGGATCTTGTTGACCGCATGGCCGATGTGAATATCGCCGTTGGCATAAGGCGGACCGTCATGCAATACGAAACGCTTGTTGCGGCCTTTACCGGCTTCACGGATGCGCTGATAGAAACGGCGCTCTTCCCATTCGGCGAGCATGTTCGGTTCGCGTTTCGCCAGATCACCGCGCATCGGGAACGGCGTATCCGGAAGATTCAGTGTGCTTTTGTAATCAGCCATGTCTGCTCAGTTTCAAAAACTCGTTCAATACTGTAGGTGCAATAACCGGCGTGCGTTCAGGCCGCGCGCCGCGAAAAATAGGCTCGCGTATCAGCCACATCACTCGCGATCTGCTGCTTCAGGGTTTCGAGGTCGACATACTTCTCTTCATCGCGGAACTTGTGCAGGAAATCGACCTGCACCAGCTCACCGTAAATTTCCTCTTTAAAATCAAATATATAGACCTCCAGCACGGGAGCGGCGCCGCGCGCCTTCACCGTCGGCCGCACACCGAGGCTGGCCACACCCTGCAGCCGTTTGCCATCTGCACGTGTGAGTTCCACCGCAAAGATGCCGGTCAGCGGCGGTCGATTGTGCTTAATCTGCACATTCGCCGTTGGAAAACCGAGCTGGCGTCCGAGCTGATCGCCGCGCACCACGCGTCCGCTGATGCTGAACGGCCGGCCGAGCAGTCGCCCTGCCCGCGCGACATCACCGCTCGCCAGCGTCTCACGCACTGCAGTGCTCGATACGCGGCTACCGTCAACTTCAACGGTCGCCATGCTTTCGACTTCGTAACCGTACCGCGCCGCCTGCGCGCGCAGCATTGCCAGATCGCCGGCACGGCGCGCGCCGAAACGGAAATCATCACCGACCTGCAGCCAGCGCACACCAAGGCCGCGCACCAGAATGCGCTCGATGAAATCTTGCGCTGTCACCTGCGCCAGTCCGAAATTGAAACGCAGCACATAAGCACGATCAACTCCGCACTGGCGCAGCGTCTCGAGTTTTTCACGCAGCGTGGTCAGCCGCACGGGCGCCTGATCCGGCGCAAAAAATTCGCGGGGATGCGGTTCAAACGTCATCACGCAGGCCGGCAGCCCGCGTACGGAAGCCGCCGCCCGCAGCTTGGCGAGCATGGCCTGATGACCGAGATGAACCCCGTCGAAATTTCCGATGGTCAGCGCGACGGGGCTGGAGGCAGCGTCCGCAACGCTGCGCAGGATTTGCATGAACCCGCCTTATTCCCAGAGAAGCGCGCTAAAAGACTGAATTTTAGCGTGTTTTCAGAGGGCGAGGCTAGGCGATGCGACTCCGGGCCACAGGCTCGACAACGGCCTCACTCGGCTGCACTTGGGCGTAAACCTCGCCAAGCAGAATCACCGCCGGCCCGGTGATCGTTTGGGCTGCGGCAGTCCCGAGGTCAGCCAGGCGGACGGTGATGTGTCGCTCAGTGTGCAGCGTTGCACTTTCCACGATGACTGCGGGCAGATCGGGACTCGCGCCCCGCGAAATCAAAGTATCCGCAATCTGCGTCGCCTCACCCACGCCCATGTAAATCGCGCAGGTATCCGCCGCCAGTGCGCTGTGTGCCCAGTCATGCCCCTTTTCGCCCGCGCCGCGCCGCGGCGTCAAAAACGTCACATTGCGTGAGAGCCCGCGCCGGGTCATCGATACACCTACCGAAGCACTCGCCGCCAAAGCCGCAGTGATGCCGGGAACGATCTGGTAATTGATGCCGTGCTGCTCGATTTCATCGATTTCCTCCTGCGCACGGCCGAACAGCATCGGGTCTCCACCCTTGAGCCGTACGACCACGGCGTGTTTCTGCGCGGCATCTACCAGCCGCTTGTTGATGAAGCGCTGTGCAGTCGAATGGCGGCCGCAGCGTTTGCCGACGGCAATCTTTTCCGCCTTGTCCGCGAGCGCAATCGTATCCGGATGCACCAGTGCGTCGTAAAACACGATATCGGCACGGCGCAGCAACTCGGCTGCGCGCAGCGTCAGCAGATCGGGCGCGCCCGGTCCTGCGCCGACGAGATATACCGTGCCGGTCACATTCATGGATTCAGGCCGCTTCTTTTTCGCGACGGCGGAACAGCGGTACCGGCTGATCCACGGCGGTCTGATAGGCCTCGCTGAAGTCGTTGAAGGCCGTCAGCGCTTCCTGAGGATCGAAGCCTTCATTCAGCAGAAAGGAATCAAAGCCGCAGCGCGACAGGTAGTACAGCTGATCGCGCTGGATGTCACCGATCGCGCGCATTTCGCCTTTCCAGCCGTAACGTTCGCGCAGCAGGCGGGCCGTGGAATAGCCGCGGCCGTCGGTGAACTGCGGGAAATTGACTGCAATCACGCTGAAGGCCTCAAGGCTGTCGGCGATCAATACCGGATCTTCGTCGCTTTCCAGCCACAGGCCGAGTTTGCCCGTGGTGCGTCCCAGCAGTTCATCCGCCAGCCCCTGCCACAGGCGTAGCGGGACCAGCACATCACCGGTAGCCGGTACCGACGGCAGGCTGCCGTCAGCCGTCCAGTCAAGCTGCTGCCAGCTGTCGTTGAGAATTTTCGCGTTTTTGATCAGGGTTGCCATAAACATTCTCCTTGAAAGGGGTGACGCCGATGCGCCGCACTACATCGATGAATTTCTCCGATTCGCTGTCGCGGTGTTTGAGATAGGTTTCAATCAGTTTTTCGATCACATCCGGCACTTCGTCCTGCGCGAACGACGGTCCGATGACCTTGCCCAGCGACGCCGCATTGCCCTGCGATCCGCCAATGGAGATCTGGTAGAACTCCGCGCCCTGCTTGTCGACACCGAGAATGCCAATGTGGCCGACATGGTGGTGACCGCAGGAATTCATGCAGCCGGAAATATTCAGATCGAGTTCGCCGATGTCGTGCTGGTAATCGAGATCATCGAAGCGGCGCTGGATCGCTTCCGCAACGGGAATCGATTTGGCATTGGCCAGGGAGCAGAAATCGCCGCCGGGGCAGGCAATGATGTTGGTGATCAGGCCGATGTTCGGCGTCGCCAGACCCAGCAGCTTGGCTTCGAGCCACAGCGCATGCAGATCAGACTGGCGCACATCGGAAAGCACCAGATTCTGTTCATGCGACACGCGCAGTTCACCGAAGCTGTAACGGTCGGCGAGGTCGGCCACCGCATTCATCTGGTCGGCGGTCGCATCACCCGGCGGAATGCCGGTCTTTTTCAGTGACAGCGTGACCGCGGCATAACCCGGCACCTTGTGCGGATGCACGTTGCGGCCGGCCCAGCTGGCGAAGCCGCGTTCACGCGCCAGCGCCTGCGTGTACTGCACCGCCAGCGCATCAAGAGGCTGATATTGCGGACGCGTGAAGCGCGCTTCAATGCGGCTGACTTCAGCGGCAGTCAGTTTGCCCGGACCGTCTTTCAGATGCGCCCATTCGGCATCGACCTGCTTGCGGAATTCTTCCGGCGTCAGCTCCTTCACCAGAATCTTGATACGAGCCTTGTATTTATTGTCGCGGCGGCCGAAGCGGTTGTAGACGCGCAGGATCGCATCGAGATAGGTCAGCAGATGCGGCCAGGGCAGGTATTCGCGGATCACCGTGCCGATGACCGGCGTGCGGCCGAGTCCGCCGCCGACGAGCACTCGGAAACCGATTTCGTTATTGGCGCCGAGCACCGCCTGCAGGCCGATGTCGTGCACCTGGATTGCTGCACGATCCTGTTCGGCACCCGACACCGCGATCTTGAACTTGCGCGGCAGGAAAGCGAACTCCGGATGAAAGGTTGACCACTGACGGATCAGTTCGCACCACACCAGCGGATCGACGATCTCGTCCGGCGCGATCCCGGCGAAATGATCGCTGGTGGTGTTGCGGATGCAATTGCCGCTGGTCTGGATCGCGTGCATCTGCACCGAAGCCAGATGGGCGAGGATTTCGGGAACGTCTTCCAGCTTGGGCCAGTTGTACTGGATGTTCTGGCGGGTGCTGAAATGGCCATAGCCGCGATCCCATTTGCGCGCAATGTGAGCGAGTGCCCGCAATTGTTTGGAGGACAGCAAGCCGTAGGGGATCGCCACCCGCAGCATGGGTGCAAATCGTTGAATATAAAGACCATTCTGCAATCGCAGCGGACGGAAGTTGTCTTCGCTCAGTTCACCCGCCAGGAAGCGCCGGGTCTGGCCGCGAAACTGGGCCACCCGTTCGTCCACCAAGCGCTGATCGATCTCGTCATACAGATACATTTGCGGCACCTCGTTCCTTGAGGCTGCCGATACTAGGAACCCCCTTATATATCGTCCAAGAATATGTTATTTGTTATTAAGCGTTATTTGTTATATAAGAACCAAAAATTAAGGTAAACCTTTGAATTTACGGCAATTAAAGTATTTACGCGAAATCGCCCGCAACGGACTGAAGGTTTCCGATGCCGCGGAATCGCTGTTTACCTCGCAACCGGGCATCAGCAAACAGATCCGGCTGCTCGAGGAAGAACTCGGAGTGACCATCCTCGTGCGCAACGGCAAACGCATCACTGCACTGACCGAACCCGGCAAGATTGTGCTCGACATCGCCGAACGCATCCTGCGCGACACCGACAACCTGCGCGAGGTCGGCCGCGAATTCAATGCAGGCGGTAGCGGCACGATGGTGATCGCCACCACGCACACCCAGGCGCGTTATGCGCTGCCGCCGGTATTCACGCGCTTCACGCAACGTTATCCGCAGGTGCGACTGACGCTGCGCGAAGGCAGCCCCGCGCAGATCGCTGCGATGCTGCGCGACGGCACCGCCGATGTCGGCATCGCCACCGAGTCGGACGAGGAATTCGAAGAACTGGTCACCCTGCCCTGCGCACAATGGACGCGCAGCGTAATTACGCCGCTGCGGCATCCGCTGCTCGGCGCCGGTCCGCTGACGCTGGAAAAAATCGCACAATATCCGCTGATCACCTACGACTTCGCCTTCACTGCGAACTCGCCGATCAAACGCGCCTTTGATTCCGCCAACATCAAACCCAATGTCGTGCTCACCGCCGTCGCCGCCGACGTGATCAAGGCTTACGTCGAGCAAGGCATGGGCATCGGCATTCTCGCCAAGATGGCCTTCGATCCGGCGCGTGACCACGGCGTGCGCCTGATCAACGCCGACCATCTGTTCGAACCGAGCACGACGCGCATCGCGCTCCGTCGCAACGCCTGGCTGCGCGGCTATGTCTATGAGTTCATCGAGCTGTTTGCACCAACTTTGGGCCGCGGCGCGGTCAATGCCGCACTGAGCGGGGGCAATACAGCGGTCGCTGCACTCTAGAAGCCGCGCAGGCATCATTACCGCTTGAGATACGCGGATGGCGGTAGTAGATTGACCGCATGACGCGAACAACATTCTCCGGAGCCTGGCCATGAACCGATTCGTCCCCAACGCCCTCTGGGCCGCAGCCCTGTCCGTCTGTGCTTTTCAGTTCGCACAGGCGGCCGACAGTTTCCCGAACCGCGCCGTACGCATGATCATCCCCTTCCCGGTCGGCGGCGCCACCGACATCCTTGCTCGCGTTGTCGCGCAAAAAAGCAGTGAGCTGTTCGGCCAGCAGGTTGTCGTGGACAACCGGCCGGGGGCCGGGGGCACGCTGGGCTCGCGCATTGCCGTCACCGCGACGGCAGACGGCTACACGCTGCTGATGGGCACCACCAGTACACACGCCATCGGCCCGCACCTGTATGCCAAACCGCCTTACAACTCACTGACCGATTTTTCGCCGATTACCCAGATCGCCACCTCGCCGAATGTGCTGATGGTGGCGTCGCAGGTTCCCGCGCAATCGATCAAGGACCTCGTCGCGCTGGCGAAGGCGCAGCCGGGCAAGCTGAACTTCGGATCATCAGGCACCGGCACGCAGTTCCACCTCTCCGGTGAACTGCTGAAACTGCTCGCCGGCATCAACATCGTCCACGTGCCTTACAAAGGCACCGCACTGGTCTATCCGGAAATGTTCAGCGGGTCGATCCAGATCCTGTTCGACGTCCCCGTGGTGGCCTTGCCCTTTATCAAACAGGGTCGAGTGCGCCCACTAGGCGTTTCCGGCAAAAAACGCATCAATGTATTGCCCGAGGTGCCGACCATTGTCGAAGCCGGCATCGCCGGTTATGACGCCGACCTGTGGTTCGGACTGTTTGCGCCGACCAAGGTGCCGACGGAACGCCTGGGCCGCGTGCAGACCGAAGTGCTCAAGGCGCTCGCCTCCAATGAAGTACGCGAGCGGTTCGCGACGCTCGGCGCCGACGGCGTCGGCAGCACACCCGCAGCATTTGCGGCTTTCCTGAAAGCGGAAAACGAAAAGTGGGAAAAAGTCGTCAAGGCTTCAGGCGCAAAAATTGATTAAACCGCATGGTTGCGAAACCCTCCCGAGTAATATACTGGTTGTAGTCTGAGCCGGTTCCAGCGGCCTCGCCCGCAGCAGAGCGCGTACATCTTTGCAATTGCTGTGCTGCTACGCTAGTTTGTGATGCCGCACCACCGGCCGTTGCCGGGATGCAACCTTAAAACCCTTCGGAGGAATCAAGCATGATCGATCTGAGCCCGTCACGCACGCGCCGCGTCGTGCTTGGATATGCCGCCCAGCTCCACGCGAGCCAGGCCGGCACTTCCGACCCCGATTACGACAAACTCCAATCCAAAGGAAACACCATGTACCGCCCGATTTCACACTCGCAGTCCGTATTAACCAAGCTGCTCCGCAACGCCCTCGCCGTTCTGGGGTTCGCCGCACTGACGGCGATACCGGCACTTGCCCAGCAGACCCTCAAGGTCACCACGATTCCCGAGGAAGCCGCCACCGAGCAGATCCGCAAGTTCGGACCGCTGACCCGCTACCTCGAGCGTACCGTCGGCATGAAAGTGGAGTTCACGCCCGTCAACGACTATCCCGCCGCAGTCGAGGCTCTGGTCAACAAGCAGGTTGACCTGGTCTGGTTCGGCGGCTTCACCCATGTACAGGCGCAGCTCCGTTCCGGCGGCAAGATTATTCCGATCGCACAGCGCGAGGAAGACACCCAGTTCCGCTCCGTATTCATCACCCAGACCGATTCCGGCATCAAGACCCTCGCCGACCTCAAAGGCAAGCAGGTCAGCTTCGGCTCGCAGTCGAGCACCTCGGGCCATCTGATGCCGCGCAGCTTCCTGCTGCAGGCCAAGATCGATCCGGACAAGGATTTCAAGCGCGTCGCCTATTCGGGCGCTCACGACGCCACCATCGCCTCAGTTGTCGGCGGCCGTGTTGATGCCGCAGCCCTCGATATCACGGTATGGCGTAAGTTTGTCGAAGAGAAAAAAGTCGACACGACAAAAGTGAACGTGTTCTTCACGACGCCGCCATACTTCAACTACAACTGGTCGGTGCATGCCGATATGCCCGCCGCAATGCGTGAGCGCATCACCAAGGCGCTGCTGGATCTATCGATGGCTACGCCCGAGGGCAAGGAAATCCTGACC
>JAURHM010000013.1 GCA_030833315.1 Burkholderiales bacterium | reverse complement strand
CGGTGCCCGGTTTGCGGTGATCATCGGCGACGATGAAGCGCAGGCCGGCCTGCTGTCGGTGAAATCGCTGCGGGTGGGGCAGGAAGAGGTGCGGCGGGAACAAGTGCGCGTTTCCCTGTTGGAAGCGTGCGAGACCATAAAAAACAGGTAAATCAATGGCTTACGATCTTGAAGAGCAGGAACAGCTGGCGGCAATCAAAGCCTGGTGGGCACAATACGGCAAACTGGTCATCGTGACCGTCATCGCCGGACTGCTGGTGGTTGGTGGCATCCGCGGCTGGCACTATTACCGCAATTCGCAGGCTGCATCGGCACTCGCGCTGTTCGACCAGATGCAGCGTGCGGACCGCGCCAATGACGCCAAGAAAGTCCGCGACATCGCTGCGCAGATTGTCGACAAATATTCATCGACTCAATACGCCACCATGGCGTCGCTGGCGGCGGCCAAAAGCAACTTCGACACCGGCGATCTGCCGGCGGCAAAAACCCAGCTGCAATGGGTGATCGACAATGGCAAGGAAGAAGAGGCGCGCGACGTCGCACGTCTGCGGTTGGCGCGGGTGCTGCTGGACGAAAAAAAGCCGGCGGAGGCGTTGAAACTGCTCGAGACCAAACACGGCGACAGCTTTGACGGACTGTATGCGGACGTCAAAGGTGACGCACTGTTCGCTGACGGCAAACGTGCTGAGGCGCGCGCGGCTTATCAGATCGCGCTGGAGAAAAGCGATGCGGCAAGTCCGACGCGCCAGATCGTGCAGTTAAAACTCGACGCACTGGGTGAGAGCAAGTAATGCGCTTCCTGTCACTTCTCGCCGCTGTCCTGCTGCTACAGGGATGCCAGACCGTATCCGATGCCTATGACGGCTGGTTTGGTGCGGGTCCCAGGCAGAAAGCGGCAGAACTGGTGAAATTCGAACCCCGCGCGACAATGCGCATAGTCTGGCAGGGCAGCGTTAGTGGTGCGCAGAAGCATGCTTTTTATCCGGTATCCATCGGCAACACGGTTTATGCCGCCGGTGCTTCGGGCCAGATTGCCGGTTTTAATGCCTCCAACGGCGCGCAGCAGCTCCGTTTTGAGACAGGCACGCCGATATCCGGCGGCGTCGGTTTCGGCTCCGGCCTGATACTGGCCGGCACTCCGCGTGGTGAAGTGCTGGCTTTTGAGCCTAACGGCAAGCCCGTCTGGAAAGTGCAACTGACTGGCGAGGTGCTGTCGCCGCCCGCCGGTGCCGAAGGTCTTGTCGTGGTTCGGACCGGTGACGGCCGGATTTATGCTCTGAATGCGGCGGATGGCAAACAGCGCTGGGTTTATCAGCGTGCGCTGCCGTCACTGGCCGTGCGCAGTTATGCCGGTGTCGTGGTGGAGCGCGGTGCCGTATTTGCCGGTTTCGCCGGCGGTCGTCTGGTGGCGATTGCGCTGCAGACCGGTAATGTCGGCTGGGAATCCGTTGTGGCGCTGCCCAAGGGCACCACAGAGCTTGAGCGTGTGACGGATGTAACCAGCCTGCCGGTGGTCGATGGCGCGCAGGTCTGCGCCGTGGCCTTCCAGGGACGGGTTGCCTGTTTTGACGCGCAGCGTGGCGAGACGGCATGGGCAAGGGATGTGTCGAGCATTGCCGGAATCGGGATTGATCCGCGCTTTGTTTATGTCACCGACGATCAAAGCGCTGTGCAGGCCTATGACCGTCGCGCCGGTTCGGCGTTGTGGAAACAGGACAAACTCTCAGGACGCTGGGCGAGCGCGCCGCTGGCGCTGGGTCGTTATGTGATCGTCGGCGATTATCAGGGTTATGTGCATGTTCTGTCGCGCGAAGATGGCGCGTTCGTCGCGCGCATCGCGACCGATGGCAGCCCGATCCAGGTGCCGCCGGTCGCCATCGACCTGTCCACATTCCTGGTACAGACCCGCAACGGCGGGGTCTTTACGATCAACATCCAGTAACAGCAGTCCTGCAACCGGGGACTGCTAACCGCGGCGCAGCCTTAGGCGCGTCGCACCGATTTTCAATCGGCTGCAGCAGTGATGCGGCTTCAGCGGTATTTTTGACATGAAACCCACAGTTGTTATCGTCGGCAGGCCCAACGTCGGAAAGTCGACGCTGTTCAACCGGTTGACCCGTACCCGCGAGGCGATCGTGGTGGACGCGCCGGGAATTACCCGCGACCGTCATTACGGTGAAGGCCGGGTCGGCAACAAATCCTATCTCGTCGTGGATACCGGCGGTTTCGAGCCCGTCACCAAGGAAGGTATTTACCATCAGATGGCGCGGCAGACGCGGCAGGCGGTGGATGAGGCGGATGTCGTGCTGTTTATCGTCGATGCCCGCGCCGGATTGACGGCCCAGGATCGTGAAATCGGCGAAGAACTGCGTCGCAGCGGCCGCAGGATCTGGGTCATCGTCAATAAGGCCGAGGGCATGAATTCGGCGTTGTCGACTGCCGAATTCCATGCGCTCGGACTGGGTGAGCCGCTGGCGATCTCCGCAGCGCATGGCGAATATGTCAGTGATTTGATGGATCTGGTACTGGAGGAGTTTGCAGCGCCTGACCGTGAGAAAGAAGTTGAATCCAAACACCCCAGGATCGCCATTGTCGGCCGCCCGAATGTCGGCAAGTCGACGCTGGTCAATGCGCTGTTGGGTGAGGAGCGGGTGGTAGTGTTCGATCTGCCGGGCACCACGCGCGATTCTATTTCCATCGATTTTGAACGCGAAGGCAAACGTTACACCCTGGTCGATACCGCCGGCATGCGCAAGCGCGGTAAGGTGGACGAAGCGGTTGAAAAGTTTTCGGTGATCAAGACGCTGCAGTCGATCGCTGACGCCAACATCGCCATCCTCGTGCTCGATGCGCGGCAGGAGATCTCCGAGCAGGATGCGCACATTGCAGGATTCATCCTGGAAGAAGGGCGTGCCCTGGTGGTGGCCGTTAATAAATGGGAAGGGCTTGACGAAGGCGAGCGCGAGCAGATCAAGCGGGATGCCGCACGCAAGCTGAATTTCCTCAATTTCGCGCGGTTTCACTTCATTTCCGCTTTGGAGGGGCAGGGCATCGGCGCCCTGCTGCGCTCGGCGGACGAAGCTTACGCTGCAGCCATGGCCGAACTGGCAACGCCGCGGTTGACCAGGGCCCTGATGATGGCGGTCCAGCAGCAGCAGCCGCCACGCGCCGGCATGGTCCGGCCGAAGATGCGGTATGCCCACCAGGGCGGTTCCAACCCGCCGCGGATCATCGTTCACGGCACCGCACTGGAGAGTGTTCCGGATTCCTACCGGCGCTATCTGGAACGATTCTTCCGGGATGTGTTCAAACTTACCGGAACGCCGCTCAGGGTTGAGTTCAAAACCGGGCGGAATCCCTTTGCAAACCGCGCGGCCAAACGCAGCTAACTCTATGGCCAGACGGGAAAAATTAGGCTAGAGTGAACATTCCAATAACAAAACCAAGAGGGTACCATGAGTAATAAAGGGCAGTTGCTACAAGACCCGTTCCTGAACGCTTTGCGCAAGGAACACATCCCCGTGTCGATTTATCTCGTCAACGGCATCAAGCTGCAGGGGCAAGTGGACTCTTTTGACCAGTATGTGGTGCTGTTGAAAAACACCGTCACGCAGATGGTCTACAAGCATGCGATTTCCACCGTGGTGCCGGCGCGCGCGGTCAGCCTGCAGATGGACGAAAAACAAGATAATTAATTGTTTTTATTGAAATTATCTGATGTTTGATCGCCCGGGTAGCGGCACCAAGGCAGTTGTGGTGGCGCTGGATTTCGGCGTTCAGGATTACGCCGAAAGCGTTGAAGAACTGCAATTGCTCGCCCGCAGCAGCGGCGCCTCGGTCGTTGCCGTGGTTCGCGGTCGCCGCGATCGGCCTGACGCTGCCCTCTTTGCCGGCAAGGGCAAGGTCGATGAAATCGCCCAGACCGTAGCCGACAACGGCGCCTCCCTGGTCCTGTTCAATCATGCCCTGAGTCCCATCCAGGAACGTAATCTGGAGAAGAAACTCAACTGCCGTGTGGTCGACCGCACCAGCCTGATTCTCGATATTTTTGCCCAGCGCGCCCGCAGCCATATCGGCAAGTTGCAGGTCGAACTGGCGCAGCTTGAACACCTGTCGACCCGACTGGTCCGCGGCTGGACCCACCTGGAGCGTCAGCGCGGCGGTATCGGCATGCGCGGTCCGGGTGAGACGCAGCTGGAAACCGACCGCCGGCTGCTCGGCAAGCGCGTCAAAGTTCTCAAGGAAAAGCTGGTCAAGGTGCGCGCCCAGCACGCCACGCAACGGCGCTCGCGCGAGCGGGCCCATGTGTTTTCGATCTCTCTGGTCGGTTATACCAATGCCGGCAAGTCAACCTTGTTCAACCGACTGACCCGGTCCGAGGCCTACGCCGCCGACCAGCTGTTTGCGACGCTCGACACCACAACCCGGCGCCTTGGCGGTGTCGAGGGGGCATCAGTAGTGATTTCGGATACCGTCGGTTTCATCCGTCATCTTCCGCATACACTGGTCGAGGCTTTTCAGGCGACACTGGAGGAGACCGTGCATGCCGATCTGCTGCTGCATGTTGTCGATGCCAGTAGCCCGGACCGCGATGCGCAGATCGCTGCCGTGAACACCGTTCTGAACGAAATCGGCGCCGACAAAACGCCCCAGATCATGATCATGAACAAAATAGACCGCACAGCCTTCGAGCCCCGGGCTGAGAGGGACGAGTGTGCTAGAATTTCACGCATCTGGCTAAGCGCAGCCAACGGTGACGGTGCCGATCTTTTGCGGACTGCCATCGGCGAATATGCGCTTGAAGCTGCCAGTTCCAATCAACCTGCCGCCGCCTGAAAAAACTGATCCGATGATTGCTTCCTCAAGGTCTCTCCGCGACCGTCTCAAAGACGTTCTTGCCCGGGCTCTGGCGCCTTTGCTGTCCCTCAATGATCCGCAATGGGGGCGCAGGCCGAATAATGGCGGAAATCAAGGGCCTCCCGATCTCGACGAGATCTGGCGCAACCTGAACAGCAAACTGAGTCGCCTGCTGGGCGGCAAGGGTGGCGGTTCCGGCGGCAACGAATCTCCCGGCGGCGGCCCGAGCGCGGGCATGATCGGCGGCGGCGCCGGACTGCTGATCGGCCTCGTCCTCGTGGTGTGGATTGCCAGTGGTTTTTATATCGTCAATGAAGGTCAGCGCGGCGTCGTGCTGCGTTTCGGCAAATTCGTTGAAGCGACGATGCCGGGACCGCGCTGGCATCTGCCGTATCCGGTCGAGTCGGCCGAGGTTGTCAACGTCGCGCAGGTGCGCACCGTCGAAATCGGCTACCGCAACAACGTCAAGAGCAAGGTTCTGAAGGAAGCGCTGATGCTCACCGACGACGAGAACATCATCGACGTCCAGTTTGCCGTGCAGTATGTGCTGAAAAGCCCGAATGATTACCTGTTCAACAACCGCGCCACGGATGACTCCGTGCTGCAGGCTGCTGAAACCGCCATCCGTGAAATCGTCGGCCGCAGCAGCATGGACTTTGTTCTGTATGAAGGCCGTGCCGAAGTCGCTGCCAAGGCGCGCAAGCTGACTCAGGAAATCCTCGACCGTTATCAGACTGGCATCAATGTCAGCAACGTGACCATGCAGAACGCACAGCCGCCGGAGCAGGTGCAGGCGTCGTTTGATGATGCGGTCAAGGCGGGACAGGATCGCGAACGGCAGAAAAACGAAGGCGAGGCTTATGCCAACGACGTGGTACCCAAAGCGCGTGGTATGGCGGCAAGGCTGATGCAGGAAGCCGAGGGTTATCGCAGCCGCGTGGTCGAGCAGGCGCAGGGTGATGCCGCACGCTTCCGCCAGATCGTCGCCGAATACAGCAAGGCGCCGCAGGTGACGCGTGACCGTTTGTATCTGGATGCCATGCAGCAGATCATGACCAGCACCACCAAGGTACTGATTGACCAGAAGGGCGGCGGCAACCTGCTGTATCTGCCGCTGGACAAACTGATGCAGATGACGGCGGCGGGTGCCGCTTCGGGCGCTGCACCTGAAGTGCCGGCGTCGGCCAAGCTGAACGAGCCGGCGGCACCTGCCGCCGACAGCGCCGCGCGGGGGCGTGAAGCCTTCCGCAGCCGTGAACGGGAGGCACGTCAATGAAACCGAATTTCGGAGCAGTGATTGCCGGCGCCATTGCGGTGCTGCTGATGCTCAGCGCCTCGATGTATGTGGTAGACCAGCGCAAGAACGCCATCGTGTTCCGGCTGGGTGAGGTAGTGTCGATCAAGAAGGATCCGGGCCTGTATTTCAAGGTGCCGATGCTCGACAACGTGCGTTACTTTGATGTGCGCATCCTGACCATCGATACCGTGGAACCGGAACGTTTCCTGACGTCCGAGAAGAAAAACGTGCTCGTCGATCTTTTCGTCAAATGGCGTATTACTGACGTGCGCAGTTATTTCACCTCGGTCGGCGGCGACGAGCTTCGCGCGCAGACCCGGCTGTTGCAGACCATCAATGACGGCCTGCGTGCCGAGTTCGGTAACCGCACCGTTCATGACGTGGTGTCCGGCGAACGCGACAAGATCATGGAGCTGATGCGCAAGAAGGCCAATGAGGATGCGTCGAAGATCGGTGTCGAAGTGCTGGACGTTCGTCTGAAGCGGGTCGACCTGCCGCAGGAAGTCAGCGAGTCGGTGTATCGCCGGATGGAAGCCGAGCGCAAGCGTGTTGCCAACGAACTGCGTTCGACCGGTTCGGCGGAATCGGAAAAGATCCGCGCCGATGCCGACAAGCAAAAGGAAGTGATCCTGGCCGAAGCCTATCGCGACGCGCAGCGGATCAAGGGTGAGGGCGATGCCAAAGCCTCGGCGATTTATGCCAAGGCCTATGAAATCAACCCCGAGTTCTATGCCTTCTACCGCAGTCTGGAAGCCTATCGCGCCAGCTTCAAGAACAAGAGCGACGTGCTGGTGCTGGAGCCGAGCTCCGATTTCTTCAAATACATGAAATCGGGCGGCAAGGCTGGCGGCAAGTGACCACGGCGCGGCTCCGGCCGCGCCGGTTGACCGCAGAGGGACCTGTCATGCAGCAGCCCGGCCATGACTGACAACCTGCTGACTGCTTTTGCCCTGATGCTGGTGATCGAGGGGCTGATGCCCTTTCTGGTGCCGGGCGCCTGGCGCGAGACTTTCCGCCGGCTGATCGAGATGAATGACGGCCAATTGCGCTTTGTCGGCCTCAGTTCGATGCTGGCCGGACTCCTCCTGCTTTATTTCTTGCGTGGTTGACGGGCTGCCAAGCTTCTATAATGTGCGCTTTTGCGCCAAACACCGCGCCAACGGCCATTTTTCGCCCCTTTTGAACGTTTGCCATGAGAGCCTGGCTGCTGCCTGAATACATTGAGGACATTCTCCCCGCCGAGGCGCGTCGCATCGAGCGGCTGCGCCGGCTTATCCTCGACGACTTCGCGGTGCATGGTTATGAACTGGTCATGCCGCCGCTGCTCGAATACGTCGATTCGCTGTTGACGGGCACCGGGCACGACCTTGATCTGCAGACTTTCAAGCTGGTGGATCAGCTGACCGGCCGCATGCTGGGTGTTCGCGCCGACATCACGCCGCAAGTGGCGCGCATTGATGCACATCTGCTCAACCGCGGCGGCATCACTCGGCTTTGTTATACGGGCAGTGTGCTGCGCACGCTGCCGGGCATGAACCGCACCCGCGAACCGCTGCAGATTGGCGCCGAGATCTACGGCCATGCCGGTATCGAAAGCGATGTCGAAGTGCAACGTCTGCTGCTGCGTGCGCTGCGTCTGGCGGGTGTCCGCGATGTGTCCCTGGATATCGGCCATGTCGCAGTATTCCGTGCGCTGCTGCGCCGGGTGCGTGTATCGCGCGAGCTGGAGGCGGAACTGTTCCAGGCCATGCAGTCGAAGGACGTGACCTCGATTATCGCGCTGACCAAGGGGCTGGATCGGGTTACCCGCGCGGCGCTGGCGGAACTGCCGGGACTCTATGGCGGCACCGAAGTGCTGGCACGTGCCAAACGCGTGCTTCCGGCGCTGCCGGAGATCCGCGCGGCATTGCGCGATCTGGCTGCGCTGTCACAGCGGCTGGCGGATCTGGCGAAGATCCGCAGTTTCGATCTCGGTGAACTCCGCGGTTACCACTATCACAGCGGCGTGGTGTTCGCCGCGTACTCGAATTCGCGCCCCAATGCGGTGGCGCAGGGCGGCCGTTACGACGAGGTCGGCAAAGCCTTCGGCCGTGCGCGACCGGCAACCGGTTTCAGCATGGACATGCGCGAACTGGCGGCGGCCAGTGTTGAAGTGCAGCAGCAGACGCGTGTTCTGGCGCCGCTCCGGCCGGATGATCGCAAGTTGGCACAGCGCATTGCGGCTTTGCGTAGTCGGGGTATTGTCGTCATTGAGGATCTGCCGGGGCATGCCCGTTTCCGTGCAGAACTCGCTTGCGACCGCGAGCTGGTTAAGCGTGCTGGCCGCTGGGTCGTGCAAAAGTGCAAATAATAGCGCAAGCAATTGTTTTTAATGAATTATTAGGCCATACCCGGTATGGCCCTTTCGATGAAGGCCGGATGAAATGAGCAAGAACGTTGTGGTGATCGGCACCCAGTGGGGTGACGAAGGCAAAGGCAAGATTGTCGACTGGCTGACTGACCGCGCGCAGGGCGTGGTGCGTTTCCAGGGTGGCCACAATGCCGGGCACACGCTGGTGATCAACGGCAAAAAAACCGTGCTGCACCTGATTCCGTCGGGCATCCTGCGCGAAAAAGTGGCCTGCTACATCGGTAACGGCGTCGTACTGTCGCCGGAAGCGCTGCTCGATGAAATCGCCACACTGACGGCTGCCGGCGTCGATGTCGCTTCGCGTCTGAAAATCAGCGAAGCCTGCCCGGTGATCCTGCCGTATCACGTCGCCATCGACCGCGCGCGTGAGGCGGCCAAAGGCGCAGGCAAGATCGGCACCACCGGTCGTGGCATCGGCCCCGCGTACGAGGATAAGGTCGCGCGCCGTGCGATCCGGTTGCAGGATCTTTTCCACCGTGAACGCTTTGCCGCAAAACTCGGCGAAGTGCTGGATTTCCACAACTTTGTGCTGAAGAATTATTTCCGTGTCGATACCGTGCCGTTCCAGAAAACCCTGGATGACACGCTGGCGTTTGCTGAGCGCATCAAGCCGATGGTGGCGGATGTACCGCGGCTGCTGTACGAAGCGAATCGCGCGGGCGACCATCTGCTGTTTGAAGGCGCTCAGGGCACGCTGCTTGACGTCGATCACGGCACCTATCCCTTTGTGACTTCAAGCAACTGCGTCGCTGGTGCTGCAGCACCCGGTGCCGGCATCGGTCCGCAGAGCCTGCACTATGTGTTGGGGATCACTAAGGCCTATACCACGCGCGTCGGCTCCGGTCCGTTCCCGACCGAGCTTGATGACGATATCGGACGGCAGATCGCCACCCGCGGCAATGAAGTCGGGGCCACAACGGGCCGTCCGCGCCGTTGCGGCTGGTTTGATGCCGCGGCACTGAAGCGTTCGATCCAGATAAACGGCGTGTCGGGGTTGTGCGTAACCAAGCTCGACGTGCTGGATGGCATGGAGACGGTGCAGCTCGGCGTCGGTTACAAGATGAGCGGTGTTGCCCGCGATATCCTGCCTTTCGGCGCTGAACTGCTCGCCGAATGTCAGCCGGTTTACGAAGAAATGCCCGGTTGGCGTGACAGCACGGTCGGCATTACCCGTTTTGAGGATCTGCCGCAGGCAGCCCGCAATTACCTGAAGCGCATGGAAGAGGTTTGTGCGGTACCGATCGACATCGTGTCGACCGGCGCTGACCGCGAACACACCATTGTGCGCAGAAATCCGTTTGACTGAGCATAAAAAAAGGGCGCCGTGAAAAACACAGCGCCCTTTTAACTTCAAGTCAGATTTTGGTCCAACTTTAATACTGGTGCCCAGAAGAGGACTCGAACCTCCACGGTGTTACCCGCCAGTACCTGAAACTGGTGCGTCTACCAATTCCGCCATCTGGGCAATGAGGGCGCGATTTTAGCCCATGAAAGCTGATAGTTCAAATGAAAAAACAGAAAAAATCCACAGCCGGCAGCCCTAAAAGGTCACGCCGCGAAAACGATCCCCACCACGAGCGCGAGGCGGGGTTATACGAGCATCCCGTACCCAGCCGCGAGCTCATTCTTGAGGTCATGGTCGAGGCCGGCGTGCCGCTGGAGGAGGCCGATCTTGCACGTGAGCTCGACATCCGGAAGCGCGAACGCGAAGCCTTCGGCCGGCGCATCGCGGCAATGGAGCGCGATGGTCAGATCATGCGCAACCGACGCGGTGATCTTTGTGTTGCCGACAAGCTCGATCTGGTCAAAGGCCGCGTGCTGGGCCACAAGGACGGATTCGGTTTCCTGGTGCGTGACGACGGCGGTCAGGACCTGTTCCTCGGTTCCGGTGAGATGCAGAAAGTGCTGCACAACGATCGCGTCATGGCACGCATTGCCGGCATGGATCGGCGCGGACGTCCGGAAGGCAAGATCGTCGAAGTGCTGGAACACGGCCAGACGCGTTTTGTCGGTCGCCTGCACGTCGAACACGGTGTGACCTTTGTTGCCGCCGAAGACAAGCGCATCAGCCAGGATTTTGTCATCCCGGCGGGGGAGTCCGGCAAGGCCAAGGCAGGGCAGGTGGTTACGGTGGAAATCATTTCGCAGCCGGGCAGCAAATCCAAACCCCTCGGTCGTGTTGTCGAAGTGCTGGGCAACTATGCCGATCCCGGCATGGAAATCGAAATCGCCCTGCGCAAGCACACGCTGCCATGGATATTCCCCAAGGAGGCTGAGGCGATTGCCGCCAAGCTTCCCAAGGGCGTGCGCAGTACAGATCACAAAAGCCGAATTGATCTGCGCGACCTGCCGCTCGTTACCATCGATGGCGAAACCGCTCGCGACTTTGACGATGCGGTATTTGCCGAGCCTGTTGGCAGCGGTTTCCGTCTGGTGGTGGCGATCGCCGACGTCAGCCATTACGTCAAGCCGGGCGATGCTCTGGATGTCGAGGCGCGCAGCCGCGGCAACTCGGTGTATTTTCCGCGCCGGGTAATTCCGATGCTGCCCGAGGCACTATCCAACGGACTGTGTTCGATCAACCCGGATGTCGAGCGTCTGGCAATGGTCTGCGATATGCAGATCGACAGCCACGGTCATGTAAAAGGCTACAAGTTTTATCAGGCCGTGATGCTGTCGCATGCGCGATTCACCTATACCGAGGTCGCCGCCATTCTCGCGGATGCGCGCGGTCCTGAGGCCCGCCGGCGCAAGGCGCTGGTACCGCATCTGCAGACTTTGTACAAGCTCTATCACCAGCTGGCGAAGGCGCGGGCCAAGCGCGGCGCCATCGATTTCGAAACCATCGAAACGCAGATGGTTTTTGATGACAAGGGCAAGATTGAAAAAATCGTCCCGGTCATCCGCAACGACGCGCATCGCCTGATCGAGGAGTGCATGCTGGCGGCAAATGTCTGCACCTCGGACTTCCTGCGTGAACGTGGCCATCCGGTGCTGTATCGTGTGCATGAGGGGCCGACGCCAGAGAAGCTCGCCGCGCTGCGCGATTTCCTCAAAGGTTTCGGTTTGCAGTTACCGGGCGGCGAAAAGCCACATGCTTCCGATTACGCCAAATTACTGTCAAAAGTGAAAGGGCGTCCTGACGAGCAGTTGCTGCAGACGGTGATGCTGCGTTCGCTGAAGCAGGCGGTTTACACCCCGAAAAACGCCGGCCACTTCGGCCTGGCTTACGATTCGTATACCCACTTTACGTCACCGATCCGCCGTTATCCCGACTTGCTGGTACATCGCGCGATCAAGGCGGTGCTGATCGGCGGCACTTACGAACCCGGCGACTGGCAGCAACTCGGCGCACAGTGTTCGATGACCGAGCGCCGTGCCGATGAAGCCACGCGCGATGTCACGGCCTGGCTGAAGTGCTATTACATGCGCGACCGTGTCGGCGAAACCTTCATGGGTAGCATTGCCGGTGTTGCGTCCTTCGGCGCCTTTGTTGCACTGGATGATGTGTATGTCGAAGGGTTGGTGCACATCTCTGACCTCGGCAAGGATTACTTCAAGTACGATGCTGCCCGTCATGAATTACTGGGCGAGCGCACCAAGCAGCGTTACCGTCTGGGTGACCGGCTGCGGGTGAAAATCGCCAAGGTTGATCTCACGGCAACAAGGATCGACTTCGTCCTTGCCTGATTATTAAATAAAAACAGATAGTTATATAGTCATGAGCGACCTTCATCTGATCCACGGTTTTCACGCAGTGACCAGCCGCCTGCGCCAGCGCGAAGGCGCGGTGAAGGAGATTTATTTCGACAGCGCGCGCCACGACCGTCGTGGCAAGGACCTGCTGGCGCTAGCCGAGACCCGGGGCGTGCGCGTGATCATGGTCGATGCCAAACGCCTTGACGGCATGACCGGCAACCAGCGCCATCAGGGCGTTGCCGCACGGGTCGAGGCGGTGAAAATGCCGATGCACATCGACGATGTGCTCGAGGAACTGAACGAACCGCCGCTGCTGCTGATCCTCGACGGAGTCACCGATCCGCATAACCTCGGCGCCTGCCTGCGCGTCGCCGACGGCATGGGCGCCCATGCCGTCATCGCCCCAAAGGACCATGCCGTCGGACTCAATGCGACGGTGGCCAAGGTAGCCAGCGGCGCGGCCGATTCCGTGCCTTACATCATGGTGACCAACCTTGCGCGGACGATGCGCGAACTGAAGGACCGCGGTGTCTGGCTGGTCGGTGCCGACGAGCGCTCCGAAAAGGATCTTTACGGCATCAAACTCAATGGCCCGCTGGGCTGGGTGCTCGGCGCCGAAGGCGAGGGCATGCGCCGGCTGACACGTGAAACCTGTGATGAACTGGCGCGTATTCCCATGCTGGGCAGCGTCGAGAGTCTCAACGTCTCGGTTTCGGCCGGAATCTGCCTGGCCGAGGCACGCCGGCAGCGACGCTAGAAATAATTTCAGGGTAATTCTTGTTTGTGGCCGGGGTTTTCGAGGGCAAGTGGCCCCTTCGGCAGGCTAGCACAAGCCATTGATTTTGAGGGGCGTTCCGGTATAATGCTGCCTCCCGAACGGTTCCTGCCGTGCGGGAACATTGAAATGAAATCCCTTCCTTGCCACACCGCGCTCGCATCGCGGGTGGCCCAACAGCCCACAAGGAGATATTGAATGCGACATTACGAGATCGTTTTGATCGTCCATCCGGACCAAAGCGAGCAGGTCCCGGCGATGGTTGACCGTTACCGTCAGCTGATCACCGGCCGCAAAGGCGCGATCCACCGTTTCGAAGACTGGGGCCGCCGCCAGATGACCTACCCGATCCAGAAACTGCACAAAGCACACTATGTGCTGATGAACATCGAGTGCGACAACGAGACGCTGCTGGAACTCGAACACGCATTCAAGTTCAACGATGCCGTATTGCGCCACCTGACCGTCAGCATGGAGGAGGCCGTTACGACCCCTTCTCCGATGATGCGGGAGGAGCGCGCACGCCCGGCTGATGATGCACGGCCGGCAGCAGCTGCCGCCCCTGCAGCAGTGGAGAGCGCAGCGTAAGTGAGCCCGAATACGGTCAGGATTGTTGGTGCCCTGGCCGCGGTTGAACCCTTGCGTCACACCCCGGCCGGCCTGCCTGTTGTTGAATTCACTCTGACCCATGCCTCCGAGCAAATCGAGTCAGGACAGAAGCGGCAGGTGGAGTTCGAAATGGCGGCGAAAGCTACCGGCGAACTGGCAGCCCGGATTGCCGGAATACGGCAGGGCAGCGGGATGGAAGTTGAAGGGTTTCTCAACCGCAAGCATCGCATGAGCAGGCAGATTGTCCTGCACGTTACGAACATGGTACTGATTTAGAAAGGGAAACGCACATGGCACGAATGGGCGGAAGCAGCGGCGGTAAAGGTAAATTCGGCAAAGGCAAAGGCAAGGACGGACGCAAAAAGGGTAATGCCCTGTTTCGCCGTCGCAAGTTCTGCCGTTTCACGGCCGAAGGCATCAAGCAGGTCGATTACAAAGACATCAGCCTGCTGAAGGATTTCATCAACGAAAACGGCAGGATCATCCCCGCCCGCATTACGGGCACCAAGGCGCGTTACCAGCGCCAACTGGGGATTGCGGTCAAGCGCGCGCGCTTCCTGGCGCTGCTGCCTTACACCGACCTGCACTGAGAGGCCTGACATGCAAATCATTCTTCTTGAAAAAGTCATCAATCTGGGCACTCTTGGCGACGTAGTTCGAGTCAAGGACGGCTACGCCCGCAATTTTCTGATCCCGCAGGGCAAAGCCAAGCGCGCCACCACGGCGAACCTGGCTGACTTCGAAAAGCGCCGCGCCGAGCTGGAAAAAGCGCACGCTGAAGTCCTGGCGCAGGCTCAGGATAAAGCCACCAAGATCGAAGGCATGATGGTCCAGATCACACAGAAGGCTGGCGTTGACGGCAAGCTGTTCGGTTCGGTGACCAACAGCGACGTTTCGGAAGCGCTGAAAAAGCAAGGCATTGATGTGCCCAAGGCTGCGATCCGTATGCCGGAAGGCCCGCTGAAAATGATCGGTGATTACCCGCTGAAAGTGTCGCTGCACGCTGACGTGGTGGTTTCGATCACCGTTTCCGTGCTCGGCGATGCGTCGTAAGCACTGAATCAAAAGCGTTTTTCTGCAGGACCAAAAAAGGGCTGGCGACAGCCCTTTTTTTTGGTAGATTGAAAGCATGTTGCTGCTTTTTCAATCCGCTGATATTTCAAAAATATCTTTTAAAAAACAATAACTTAAAGATATTCATCGCCTCATGGTTCAAATCGTCACCCCGTTCACCAAAGATCCGCAGCTTGAAGCCGCGCGCACGCCTCCGCATTCGATCGAAGCCGAGCAATCCGTTCTGGGCGGACTGCTGCTCGACAACGTAGCCTGGGATCGCATCGGTGATGTGGTGACCGAAGCGGATTTTTATCGCGGTGATCACCGCACGATTTTCCAGCACATCGCCAAGCTGATCGAGCAGAACCAGCCGGCAGATGCGCTGACAGTGGCGGAGAGCCTGGAGCGCAGCGGCAAGCTAGCCGAAGTCGGCGGTCAGGCATATATCGGTTCGCTGGCGCTGAATACACCCAGCGCTGCCAACATCCGCCGTTATGCCGAAATCGTTCGAGACCGCGGGATCATGCGCAATCTCGCAGCGGTGGGTACGGCCATCGCAGATCTGGCCTACAGCCCGAGCGGCAAAGATGCGCATATGCTGATCGACGAAGCTGAAGCCAAGGTGTTCCAGATCGCCGAGTCGGGCTCCAAGAACAAGCAGGGCTTTATCCGCATTGATCCGATTCTGACTGAGACTGTCAATCGCATCGACATGCTCTACAGCCGGGAAAACAAGAATGATGTCATCGGTCTGCCGACAGGTTTTGTCGATCTTGACCGCATGACTTCCGGCCTGCAGCCGGGTGAGATGGTGGTGGTGGCAGGGCGTCCATCGATGGGTAAGACGGCGTTGGCCATGAATATTGCTGAGCATGCTGCCCTGGAAAGCAAAAAAGCCGTCGCCGTATTCAGTATGGAGATGTCAGGTCCCCAGCTGGCAATGCGGATGATTGGTTCCGTCGGCCGCGTGGATCAGCACCAACTGCGTACCGGCACCTTCAAGGAAGAAGACTGGCCGCGGCTGGTGGATGCCGTCGGCAAGCTGAATGATGCCCAACTCTATATCGATGACACCGCGGGCCTGAACGTGCTTGAGGTGCGCTCACGCGCGCGCAGGCTGCACCGCCAGTGTGGCGGGCTGGCCCTGATCGTCGTCGACTACCTGCAGCTGATGTCGGGCACTGCATCGGGCGGGCGTGAAGAGAACCGAGCGACCGAGATTGCCGAGATTTCGCGGTCGCTGAAGGGTATCGCCAAGGAACTGAAGCTGCCGGTGGTTGCGCTTTCACAGCTCAATCGAAGCGTCGACTCGCGTCAGGACAAGCGCCCGATGATGTCGGACCTGCGGGAATCAGGCGCTATCGAGCAGGACGCCGACGTGATTCTGTTCATCTACCGCGATGAAGTCTATAACGCCGATTCGCCGCGCAAGGGCATTGCCGAGCTGATTATCGCCAAGCAGCGTAACGGCCCGGTGGGCAAGGTTGATCTGACCTTCCTCGGCAAATACACCCGCTTCGAAAGTTATGCGGGCGGCGGAATAGGTGGCGCCGATTATTAACCGGATCTGCTGCCCGACCCGGTCAAGGAATTGCGCAGCACCCTGTATTTTCTAAAGCGACTCCGCCGCAAAATCTGCCAAGCGCGAGCGTTCTCCGCGCATCAGTGTGACATGGCCGCCATGCGGCCAACCCTTCATCCGGTCCACCACATAAGTCAGGCCTGAACTGCCTTCGGTCAGGTATGGCGTGTCGATCTGCGAGATATTGCCCAGGCAGACCACCTTGGTTCCCGGGCCGGCGCGCGTGATCAGTGTCTTCATCTGCTTCGGCGTCAGGTTCTGCGCTTCGTCGATGATCACGAACTTGTTGAGGAAGGTGCGGCCGCGCATGAAGTTGAGCGACTTGACCTTGATCCGTGAGCGGATCAGTTCGCGAGTCGCGGCGCGGCCCCATTCGCCGGCTTCATCATCGGTGTGGTTCAGCACATCGAGGTTATCCTCGAGCGCGCCCATCCACGGATTCATTTTTTCTTCCTCGGTGCCAGGCAGGAAGCCGATGTCTTCGCCGACCGGCACGGTGACGCGGGTGACGATGATTTCGGAGAAGTTCTTTGCTTCCAGTGTCTGCGCCAGTGCTGCCGCCAGTGTCATCAGCGTTTTGCCGCTGCCGGCCTGACCAAGGAGGGTGATGAAGTCGATGTCGGGATTCATCAACGCGTTCAGCGCGAAGTTCTGTTCGCGGTTGCGTGCGGTGATGCCCCAGACGCTGTTGCGCTGGTGGCTGTAGTCCTTCAGCGTCTGCAGGATCGCTGTCTTGCCGCTGACTTCCTTGACCTGGGCCTGGAAGGGCTGGTCGCCCTCGAGGAACAGGAACTGGTTGACCATCAGGCTGCTGCAAACCGGTCCGGTCACCCGGTAATAAGTGTGGCCGGCCTGTTGCCACGACTCCATATTCTTGCCGTGGGTGTCCCAGAAATTCTCCGGCAGCGCGCAGATTCCGGTATAGAGCAGGTCGGTGTCTTCAAGAACCTTGTCATTGAAATAATCCTCGGCAGCCAGACCAAGTGCGCGCGCCTTGATGCGCATGTTGATGTCTTTGGAAACGAGGATGACCTGGCGCTTCGGATGTTTCTCCTGCAAGTGTTTGACGACGCCGATGATCTGGTTGTCGGCCTTGCCGCTGGGCAGGCTGGAGGGCAGGGTGCCATTGATGGCTTCGGTCTGCAGGAACAGTTTGCCTTTGGCGGACTTGTCCCCGTGGCTGGCGAGCGGGATGCCCTCGGTAATGTCGTTCTGCAGGGCGGCGATGACTTCATCGAGGTATCGGCTGGCCTGACGGGCGTTGCGCGAGACCTCCGACATGCCTTTTTTGTTGCCGTCGAGTTCCTCGAGGGTGGCCATCGGAATGAACAGGTCGTGTTCTTCGAAGCGGAACAGCGATGTCGGATCGTGCATCAGCACGTTGGTGTCCAGAACAAACAACTTGGCGCTGGACGGCAGGCGGGAAACAACAGTGGGGCTGGCGGCGGACTTACGCTGAATCATGAGCCTCCCGGGAAGTCAGGTGTTGATTGGAAACCTTTGTTTCCGGAGTGCGGCTAGAGGGTTTTTGCGAATTCCAGCACCTCCTGCACATGCCCCGGAACTTTGACACCGCGCCATTCGCGGCGAACGATGCCTTTGGCATCGATCACGAAAGTGCTGCGTTCAATGCCACGCACCTTCTTGCCATACATGTTTTTCATTTTGATGACGCCGAAGGCCTTGCAGGCTTCTTCTTCGGCATCGCTGAGCAGCTCAAAAGGAAAACTCATCTTGGCTTTGAAGTTCTCGTGCGACTTGATGCTGTCGCGGGAGACGCCAAAGACCACGCTACCGGCCTTGGTAAATTGGCCATGCAGGTCGCGGAAATGCTGGCCCTCGGTCGTGCAACCAGGGGTATTGTCTTTCGGGTAAAAATAGAGGACGACGATTTTGCCGAGCAGGCCGCTCAGCTGAATGCTCTTGCCGCCGGTGGCGGGGAGTTCGATGTCCGGTGCGGGTTTGTCCAGCACGCTGATGATGATCGGTTACGGTTGTGAAGCAGTTGTCAGTGAAACTCGTTTCTATCTTGGCGTAATTTCTGGCGCAGTGCAATACCCGTTTTTCAAGCGGCGGTCTGCACGTCGCCGGCAGCCTGGAGCAGCATCTCCGCGGCCAGCCGGTCGATGGCGTCGCCGCTATAGGTCTTCAGCTTGAAGCGTTTCGCCTGCGGCAGACGCGGGTAATGGTCGACGATGGCGCGGGTGTAAGCCGGGTCATAGTGTTTGACCAGCAGCTCTTCAGTCAGCTCGGGCCAGCGGCTGTCGCGCGCCATGTTCTGCCAGAGGTTGATGACTTCACCGCCATGCAGGGCGCGCAGGCAGTCGAGCTGGCCATTGAGCAGGGCTGTATCGGTGAGGAAATGCCGGTATTCATCCATCAGCAGCGCGACGCGCACGGGGATCGGCGCTTCGATGACGACGCAGGCGCTTTGCCACATCGCATCGATCAGTTCCGGCGGCACGCGAAGCTTGCCGATCTTGCGGCTTTCCGACTCGACATAGACCGGGCGGTCCGGCGACAGATTCTTCAAGGCGTGCCAGATGCGGCTCTCGAACATTTTCTGCGCGGGTTGCGGCGCGTCGGGTAAATTGCCCAATACCGAGCCGCGATGTGCTGCGAGTTTTTCCAGATCCAGCACCTGCGCGCCCTGTTCCTTCAACGCGCGCAGCAGTTGGCTTTTGCCGGTGCCGGTCATGCCGCAGACCACGCGCCAGTCAAAACGTGCCGGCAGTATTTTCAGTTCCTCGATGACGGCGTGGCGGTAAGCCTTGTAGCCGCCCTCAAAACGGCTGGTGCGCCAGCCGACGCGGCTGAGGATATGCGCCAGCGCATTGCTGCGTTCGCCGCCGCGCCAGCAATACACCAAAGGACGCCAGTCGCGCTGGTGCTTGATAAATCGTTCACGCAGATGCCGTGCAGCGTTGGTGGCGACCAGAGAGGCGCCGAGTTTTTTGGCATCGAAGGGGGAGACCTGTTTATACAGGGTGCCGACTTCGATGCGTTCCTGATCGTTCAGCACCGGACAATTGATCGCGCCCGGCATGTGATCCTCGGCAAACTCGCTTTCCGAGCGCACGTCGATGATGTCGCTGAAAGCGTCGAGCTCATCAAGGCTGCTGACAGTGGCGATGCGGGAATCAGAGGAGGCGGAGGCCATGCGGGTATTCAGGGTCTGGGATTGCAATTGCGAGGGCTGATTGTACCGCAAGGGTCGATCTGCGCTCTTCACGCGTTCAGGGCAGCTCACCCTGGCGCATACGGCGCAGGGCGCCGCGCGCCGGGTCCATGGCCGCGGCGAGCGGTGCTTCCACCGGCAGCGGTTCACCGTGAATCAGGCTGGCAAGGAGTTCTCCACCCATCGCCGCCCACAGCAGGCCGCGCGAGCCATAACCAAGGGCGCCATAAATACCGGGGCGGCGCGGCATGTTGTCGACGGCCTGCCCGGCCAGTTCCAGGCCAAGCGAACGTATGGCGTCCAGATCAGGCAGTGCGCCGATCAACGGCAGATGGTCGGCCGTGGCGGCGCGGAATCCGGTGAATCCTGAAAGGGGTGCTGTAACGATGTTTTGATGGTCAGGAAAAAGCTTGCCCATCATCGCCAGATTCGCAGCGTGATCTGCTGCCGAAACTTGTGAGGATTCGTCCTCTTCGCTGTAAGTACTGCCGATGACCAGCATATCGTCCGCGGTCTTTACGGCATAAGCCGGGCCGGCGACCGCATGGCGCAATCCGGGCAGTGCGGAACCCGGCAAATAAGTCAGCTGGCCGCGCACGCGCTGCAGCGGATACGCGAAGGGTGAAAGCCGCGCGGCATCATGGCTGTTTGCGAGAATCGCGACCGCTGCCTGTGCAATGACGGCGCCGTCGGCGTTGATGGCCTGCCATTGCCCGGCATGTTGTTCCAGTCGATCAACACGGCAATTAAAAAGCCGATTTGCTCCGGACTGTTTCAGCAGTGCTTCGATCAGCGTCGCCGGCGCCATCCAACCCGCCTGCGGATACCAATAGCCACCCGCAGTCAGCGATAAGCCGCAGGAGGCACTCAAGGCGCTGCGATCCATGAATTGGGCGTATTCCCCGGGCAGACCCAGCCGGGCTGCGGTCGAGGCCATCCCGGCCTCGTTAAGCTGATTCTGCGCGACATGGGCCATACCGTCACAACGACCGCTTAAGGGATGGCCGGCGTCGCTGAGGCGCTTCCATGTGGCCAGTGCATACAGGAAACCGTGACGGATCAGGCGTGACAGCAGGGCATCATCCGGCGACAGATGCGGGTGCAGCAGGCCGGCACGGATGCCCGAGGCACCACCGGCGGCGGCCGGCAGTGCGTCGATGACGGTGATCTGCCAGCCGCGCGAGGCGAGGCGTTCGGCGACTGCAGCCCCGGCCAGTCCGGCGCCGATGATCAGAGCTTGGCGTGCATCGGTTTTCGGCGTTACCGGTATGGCATGCGCTGACTGCCAGGCCGGCGGATTGAATACTGCCGTCAGCCGGTGGCGTTTGCGGCCATAGCCGGGCAGGCGCTGCACATTGAATCCGGCGGCAGTCAGTGCATGGCGCACCGCCGCGGCAGTGGTGTAGGTGGCCAGCGTTGCGCCGGGCGCGGCGAGGCGGCCGCATTGGCGCAGCAGCGCGGGCTGCCACATGTCGGGATTGCGCGCCGGCGCGAAGCCGTCGAGATAACAGGCGTCGAAGGGCATATCGAGTTGCGGCCAGACATCAGCGATGTCACCGAAGACCAGGGTCAGCGTCACCGCGCCGCCAAAGAAGTGCAGCCGGTGATGACCGGGCAGCGGCAGCGGCCATTGCGCCTGCTGTGCAGCGGCTTCCTCCGCCAGTTCCGGCCATGCCGCATGACAGGTGGCGAGGTCGGTGCGGGTCAGCGGATGTTTTTCAATCGCGATGTAGTGCAGCCGCTCGCAGTGCGAGGTATCGTTGCGCCAGGTGTTCAGCGTCACCAGGAAATTGAGGCCCAGGCCGAAACCGGTTTCGAACACAGTGAACACCGCGCGTCCGGCCCAGCGTGCGGGCAGCTGGTTCCCGGCAAGAAACACTTCTCGCGCCTGCGCTGGGCCGCCGTCGCTGCTGTGATACACATCATCGTAGTCGGGCGCAAAGGGCGTCCCGTCTTCACGACGCGTGATGCGTGCCGGTGTCAGTGTCACGGCGCGCCGGCGCAGCGCCGTTTTGCGGCGCCGCTCTCGTCAAGCATGGGGTGTTGTGTTACGTTTGCCACGGTCGGTATTCCTGACGCTGCAACCATTTGCGGCGCGGCACATGCCGAACGGAATTGCATCATGCGTGATCAAAAACGATGCGATGTGTTGTTCAACAGCTATTCCATGCAGTTTACGTGAAAACCATGAGTGAACCCAAAACAGAAGACTCCCTCCGCTTGACGCAGTTTTCCCACGGCGGTGGATGAGGCTGCAAACTGACGCCGGCGTTGCTGAGCGAAGTTCTGGCTAAAACGCCAGCGGCACTTCCGTTCAAGGATTTGCTGGTGGGCACGGAGTCGAGTGATGACGCCGCGGTGTACCGCATCAACGATACGCAGGCGATCATCGCGACGACGGATTTTTTTATGCCTATCGTTGATGATCCCTTTGATTTCGGCCGTATTGCCGCAACCAACGCGATCTCCGATGTGTATGCCATGGGCGGCAAGCCCTTCATGGCACTTGCGCTGCTCGGCTATCCGATCGGCAAACTGCCAATGGAATCCGTGCAACGCATCATCGCCGGCGGTCATGCGGTGTGTGCTGAAGCCGGCATTCCGATTGCCGGTGGCCACTCGATTGATGCTCCGGAACCGATTTACGGGCTGGTCGCGCTGGGGCTGGTGCATCCGGACCGCGTGAAGCGCAACGACCGCGCCAAAGCCGGTGATGTGCTGATCCTCGGCAAGGGCCTCGGCGTCGGCATCATGAGCGCCGCGATGAAAAAAGGGCAGTTGAGCGACGTCGCCTACGGGCAGATGCTGGAGAGCGCGACCAAGCTCAACACGCCTGGCATTGAACTGGGTGCCATGGATGCCGTGCATGCGCTGACCGACGTCACCGGTTTCGGACTGCTGGGTCATCTGCTGGAAATCTGCAAAGGCAGCAAATTGGTGGCGCAAGTGGAGTGGTCCAAAGTGCCGGTGCTGTCGCTGGCCCAGCCGCTGGTCGAAGCTGGCTTTGTCACCGGCGCTTCGGATCGCAACTGGGCGAGTTACGACAAACTGGTGCAGTTGCCGGAAGGTGACAGCGTCAATCTACGCAAGCTGATGACCGACCCGCAGACCAGCGGCGGCCTTCTGGTGGCCTGTGCGCCGGAAGCAGCGACTGCGGTTCTCGACATCTTCCGCGCCAAAGGCTTCGCGCAGGCGGCGGTGATCGGACGGCTGGAAGCCGGTTCGCCCGGGGTGAAAGTCAGCCAATAAATTCGTAAGTAACTGTTTTATTTGACTTTTATTGCGGGCGCAAGGGTTTTCCAGATCGTCTCCAGCATCAGCGGCTGCGCTTCCGCGGTCGGATGCAGGTTGTCGGCCTGAAACAGTTCGCGCTTCTCGGCAAATCCCTCCAGCAGGAAAGGCACCAGCAGCACGCGTTTGGCTTTCGCGATCTCGCGGAAGGTGGCACTGAACTTTTCCGTGTATTGCGGGCCGTAGTTGGGTGGAATCTGCATGCCGACCAGAATGACCTGCGACTTCGCGACGCGCGCGGCATCGATGATGCGTTCAAGGTTGCTGCGCATCGCCTTCAGATCGCTGCCGCGCAGGCCGTCATTGGCGCCCAGCGCAACAATCGTAATGGCGGGGCGATGATTCCGTAATGCATCGTTGATGCGGTTCAGTCCGCCCAGCGTGGTTTCGCCGCTGATACTGGCATTGACGACCGTATAATCGGTTTTTTTATCGCGCAGGCGCAGCTGCAGCAGATGCGGCCATTCCGTATTGCGCGCCACACCGTAGCCGGCCGAAAGGCTGTCTCCGTAAATCAGGATGGTGGCGGCAGAGGCCGCGGGCAACCCGCCGAGAGTGAACAGCAGCAACAACAACAAGCGATTACACAAGCGAAACAGCATGACTGAAGAATCTCCGAAACCGATCGTACGCGTAGCGCAGCTGGGCAAGCAGGTTACCACCGGCGATTCGACATTGACCATCCTGCGTGATGTGAGTTTCAGCGTGAATGCCGGCGAAGCCGTGGCCGTGGTCGGCGCCTCCGGCTCGGGTAAATCGACCCTGCTGGGATTGCTCGCGGGTCTCGATACGCCGACCTCGGGCAGCGTCAGCATCAGCGGCGAAGAACTGTTTGCGCTGGACGAAGACGGCCGCGCCGCCTTGCGCGCGCGCCTGCTGGGTTTTGTCTTCCAGTCCTTCAACCTGCTGCCGGCGATGACCGCGCTGGAAAACGTCATGCTGCCGCTGGAACTGGCAGGGGAGTCCGGCGCCGCCGTCTCGGCCAAGGCTTTGCTCGAACGTGTCGGCCTCGGCTGCCGGCTGACACACTATCCCAAACAGCTCTCCGGTGGCGAGCAGCAACGTGTCGCGATTGCGCGCGCGTTTGCGACACGCCCGGCCTTGTTGCTGGCCGATGAGCCTACCGGCAATCTCGATGCAGCAACCGGTGCGGCGATCATCGATCTGATGTTTGAACTCAACCGTGAGCGCGGCACGACGCTGGTGCTGGTCACGCATGACCTTGAACTGTCGCGGCGCTGCGGCCGCGCCTTGCGTCTGGCGGCCGGCGAACTGCAGTCATGAAATGGGTTGCGGATGCTGCGCTGGCGCTGCGCCTGCTGGCGCGCGACTGGCGCGCCGGTGAACTGACGCTGGTGGCTGTTGCGGTTGTGGTGGCGGTGGCCAGCGTCACCACGGTCGGATTTTTTGCCGACCGCGTGCATCAGGCGCTGAGTCGTCAGGCCAATCAATTGCTCGGCGCCGATCTGGTGATTTCCGGTGACCGTCCGCTGGGTGTCGCATTTGCCGCCGAGGCGCAGCGCCGCGGCCTGCAGGTGGCGCAGATGCTGCGTTTTCCGAGCATGACTGCCGGCAACGGCCAGAGCGTGCTCGCCGAAGTCAAAGTGGTCACGGCCGGTTACCCCTTGCGCGGTGACCTGCGCATTACCGACGCGCAGAACTCGTCGGATCGTCGTGCGACGGAGATTCCCAAGCCGGGCACGGTGTGGGTCGATGAGCGCTTGATTGCCAGGCTGCAGTTGCAGGTCGGCGAAAGCATTGAAATCGGCAAGAGCCGGCTGCCGGTGGCGCAGATCATTACCCAGGAACCCGATAGCGCCATCGGCTTTATCAACGCCGGTCCACGCATCATGCTCAATGATGCCGACATCGCCGCCACCGGACTGATCCAGGTCGGCAGCCGTGTGCGTTATCGCGTGCTGGTCGCGGGTGCGCCGGCGGCGATTGCCGACTACCGCAGCTGGGTGACGCCGAAACTGGCGCCTGGCCAGCGCGTGGAGAGCATTGAAGATGCGCGTCCGGAAATTCGTTCGGCACTGGAGCGCTCGGAGAAATTCCTCAGCCTTGCGGCCTTGCTGAGCGTGGTGCTGGCTGCAGTGGCGATTGCATTGGCAGCGCGGCGCTTCCTGCAACGCCATCTCGATGCCTGCGCGATCATGCGCTGCCACGGCGCCAGCCAGTCGCGGCTGGTGCGGCTGTATCTGCAGCAGTTTGTAGTACTGGGTGCAGCAGCGGGTCTGGCCGGTTGTGTTGCCGGTTTTATCGCGCAACATGCCCTGGCCCTTTGGCTCGGCAGTCTGGTCACGGTTGAATTGCCGGAGCCGGGATGGATGCCCGCGCTGCACGGCTTTGTCACCGGCCTCGCGCTGCTGCTCGGGTTTGCGCTGCCGCCGGTGATTGCACTGGCCAAGGTGCCGACCTTGCGCGTATTGCGCCGGGACATCGGTGCGCCAAGCGGCATGGGTCTGCTGGGATATGCCCTGGGTGCGGTGGTCATTGCCGGATTGATCATCTGGAAATCCGGTGATCTGCGGCTGGGCGGCATGGTGTTCGCCGGATTCGCCGGCGCGATGCTGGTCGCCGGCGCAGCGGCATGGGGCGTGATCGCGCTGGTGTCGCGGCTGGGCGGGGCCGGGGTGTCCTGGCGCTTCGGTATTGCCAATCTGCGGCGGCGTCCGCTGGCCAGCGTGTTGCAGGTGGTGGCGCTGGGCATCGGCGTGATGGCCTTGTTGACGCTGACCATCATCCGCAGCGAGCTGCTGGATCTGTGGCAGCGCAGCCTGCCTCCGGATGCGCCAAACCGCTTTATCGTCAATGTGCAGCCCGACCAGATTCCGGCGCTGAAAAAGTTTTTTGAAGGTCGCGGCATCGTCATGCCCGAACTGCATCCGATGGTGCGTGCGCGGCTGATCGGCATCAATGATCGTCAGGTAGCCCCTAAGGATTACAGCGACGATCGCGCGCGCCGCCTGGTCGACCGTGAGTTCAATCTGTCATGGGCGATGCAGATGCAGAAGGACAACCGGCTGATCGCCGGCAACTGGTGGGGCAACAAGCCGCGCACCGACCAGTTCTCGATGGAGGACGGCATCGCCAAATCCATCGGCGTCGGCATCGGCGACAAGCTGACCTTCGACGCGGCGGGCAATACTTTCACCGCGGAAATCACCAGCCTGCGCAAGGTGGACTGGGATTCCTTTAACGTCAATTTCTTTGTCGTCTCGCCGCCGGGCCTGCTGGAAAAATATCCGGCGAGTTATGTCACCAGCTTTTATCTGCCGCCGGGCAATGTCGAGCTGCTGAATGGGCTGGTCAAAAAGTTCCCTAACTTCCTGCTGATCGACGTCGCGCAGGTGCTGGGGCAGGTGCAGACGATGATCACCCAGGTGTCACGTGCGGTGCAGTTTGTGTTCCTGTTCACGCTGCTGGCGGGGCTGGTAGTGCTGTATGCGGCGATTGCCAGCACGCAGGACGAGCGCCTGTATCAGGCCACCATCATGCGTACGATGGGCGCCAGCCGCAGCCAGCTGGCGCGGGCCAACCTTGCCGAGTTTGCGGTGATCGGCGCGCTGGCCGGGCTGATTGCGGCGGCGGGGGCGAATGCGCTGGGTTACACGCTGGCGCAGCGGGTGATTAACGTCGGATACGAGTTCAGCTTTGCGCTGTGGGGCATCGGCGTCTTCGGCACCGTGCTCGGCGTGATGCTCGCCGGCCACCTCGGCACCCGCCATGTGCTGCGCATCGCGCCCTTGCGCGTGTTGCGTATGCTGTCCTGAGCGCAGGTCCGGGCGCAAATCGCGTTCCGGCGATGCGACGCCGGCGATATACTGCACAGAACTTCGGAAGCGGCTCATGAGTGAATCCCTGATCATTTATATCCTTTTGTTTTTATTGGTTATTCTGGCTGTCGTCGTGGTGGTGATGGCGACCCAGGGGCGCACTGCCGTACGCGCCGCGCAAGCGTTGCAGCAATCTCTTGAAGACAAACACCGGGCGATGCTCGGCGATCTGCACGACGGCCTGACCAAACAGGGCGACCGGCTGGGTGTGCAGGTGGCCGATTCTAGCGAACGCCAGCGCACGTCCACCGCGGAGGAACTTAAACAGACCCGCGATGTGCTGCACGCGCTGCGCCTGACGCTGACCCAGGAAATGGGCACGCAGCGTGAAGCCATGCTGGAACGCCTGGCGGCCACCACCGAATCGCTGAACGCCAAGATCGATGCGCGGCTCGGTGAAATCGCCGGCAAGGTCAATGAACGTCTCGACGAAGGGTTCAAGAAAACCAACGAAACCTTCCTTAACGTGATGACGCGTCTGGCGACCATCGATGAGGCACAGAAAAAAATCGAAAGCCTGACCGGCAGCGTGGTCAGCCTGCAGGAACTGCTCGGCGACAAGCGCGCTCGCGGCGCATTTGGCGAAGTGCAGCTCGAAGGCCTGGTGCGCAATGTGCTGCCGCCGAATGCCTATGACATGCAGTTCACGTTGTCCACGGGTGTGCGTGCCGACTGCGTGCTGCGTCTGCCGGCGCCGACCGGCATGGTCGCGGTCGATTCAAAATTTCCGCTGGAGAACTACCACCGCATGTTTGAACCCGGCGTCAACGACGTCGACCGCGCGCTGGCGCAAAAACAGTTTCGCAATGACATCAAGAAACACGTCGACGACATTTCGCGCAAATACATTATCCCCGGCGAGACCTCCGACGGCGCGGTGATGTTCGTCCCGGCCGAGGCGGTGTTCGCCGAGATTCATGCCCACCATGCCGAAACCGTCGAATATGCCAGCGCCAAACGTGTTTGGATCGTCTCGCCGACGACGCTGATGGCCGTGCTCAACACCGCACGCGCGGTGCTGAAGGATGTCGAGACGCGCAAGCAGATCCATGTGATCAAGGAATCACTGGCGCGGTTGTCGGTGGAGTTCGGCCGCTTTGATGACCGCATGAAGGATCTCGCCAAACACATCCGTCAGGCTTATGACGATGTGGAGAAGGTGCAGGTCACCAGCGGCAAGATCACGCAGCGTTTCGCCCAGATTGAAGGCGTTGAGCTGGACGACGAGGCGGAAGAGGCCAAAGTCCTGAAGTTGCACAGCGACCGTCTCAGAGACGGCGGCTGAGCGATCCCATGGGTTGGTTCGCCCGATGGCGTCGCAGCCGTGCGGCGCAGCGCAGCCCGGTGACTGCGGAAGAATGGTCCGCCGTCATCAGGCGCTTTTCCTTTTTGCGGGTTCTGAGCGCGGACGAGCAGTCCCGCCTGCGCGACCTCGTCGCCGCCTTCCTCAACGAAAAATCCCTGCAGGGCGCGGGTGGTTTAACCATCACCCGCGATATCGAACTGGTGATCGCCGTGCAGGCCTGCCTGCTGGTGCTGAACCTCGACCTCGACTACTACCGCGACTGGGTCGAAGTGATCGTCTACCCCGACGAATTCATTGTTGACCATGAATACACCGACGAGGACGGCGTCGTGCATCGTGTGCGCGCGCCGTTATCGGGGGAGGCCTGGGAGCAGGGGCCGGTGATCCTGTCCTGGGTCGATGCAGAAGCTGCTGACGGCGGCGACGGCTACAACGTGGTGATGCACGAATTCGCCCACAAGATCGACATGCTCAACGGTGCCGCCGACGGCTTCCCGCCGCTGCACGCCGGCATGGACCGCGAGACATGGACACGGACCTTCACCGAGGCGTTTGCGGATTTAGAGCGGCGGCTGGAGGCCCGTGAAGACACGCTGATCGACGAATACGCCGCTGAAGACCCCGCCGAATTCTTTGCCGTGCTCAGCGAACTGTTTTTCGAGCGCCCCGATGCGCTGCGCCATGAATACCCTGCGGTTTACGCGCAGCTCTCAGCGTTTTACCGGCAGGACCCGCTGTCCCGTCTGCCCGCAGCGGCGTAATTTCCCGCGGCGCGGCATAATTCTGTAGCTCCTGTCACAGAAAATTCGATCAAACAACAACATCAACGAATGACGACCTCAGCACAATTCATCATCGCCGCCGACATCGGCGGCACCCACGCCACCTTCGCTCTCGCAGAAGTGACCAGCGAAGGCCCGCGCATCATCGCCGAAGACTCCCTCGCCAGCCGTGACTATCAGAACTTCGCGCCGCTGCTGAAGCAATTCCTCGACCGCCCAAGCTTCAAACCCCTGCGCGATTACATCGCCGGAGCCTGTTTTGCGGTAGCCGGCCCGGTCAAGGACAACACCGCCGTGCTGACCAATCTCGGCTGGCAGGTCGAAGGCGAGGCCGTTGCCGAGCAGTTCAAGCTGCCTAATGTTTCGCTGATCAATGATTTCCAGGCGGCAGGCCTCGGCCTGGGTCATCTCCCATCCGATAGCTTTGACACGCTGCAGGCCGCGGAAGCCGATGAGAATGCCCCGTCGATCATCGTCGGCGCCGGCACCGGGCTGGGTGTGGGTATGATCGTCAAATCCGGTGATCAGTATCGCGTCGTCCCTTCCGAAGCCGGGCACGCCGACTTTGCGCCCACCGATGAGTTGCAGGACAAGCTCCTGCTTTACCTGCGTCGCAACTTTGGTCGTGTGTCCTGGGAGCGGGTGATTTCCGGGCCGGGACTGATGCGCGTGTTCAGCTTTCTGCAGGACAGCGGGCTGGGTCTGCCGTCCAAGCAACTGCTGGAGGCGACCAAACGTCCTGGCGTCGATCCCGCGGAAATCATTGCCGACTACGGCCTGCACAAACTCGATCCGCTGGCGGTGCGCGCCCTCGATCTGTTTGTTGCGGCCTATGGCGCTTTCGCCGGCAATATGGCGCTGGGATCGCTGGCGCGCGGCGGTGTGTATGTCGCCGGCGGCATTGCACCGAAAATCATCAGCCGCCTGAAGGAGGGCGCGTTCATGCGCGCCTTCACCGGGCGCGGTGCGTTTACGCCGCTACTGTCGGGGATACCAGTGAAGGTAGTGATGGATGCGAAGGTGGGGGTGCGAGGTGCTTTGAGTGTTGCAACAAGAACATTAATTTAGGGCTATTGTTCTTTGGCATTGGCTGCCAGTTCTTCCTGCGTATTGATATTCCGAAACGCCGCCTCGTCGACAAAATCGACATCCGCGACTTTCAGTTGCGCATACCACCAGTCGATCTTGCGTCCGCCGCTTTCCAGAAATGCGGTGAGGCTGGGCAGCACCGACTTTCTGCATAAACAAAACACCGGATGCGGCTGATCGCCGGTGCGGGCCACCGCTAGTTCGGCGTTTTGCTGTTCCAGCGCGGCATGCAGCTTCACCACCAGATCCAGCGGCAGAAAGGGGGAGTCGCAGGGTGCGGTGACCACCAGTGGATGTGCGGCTTCACTCAGGCCGCGGTGGAGGCCCGCCAGCGGGCCGACAAAACCGCCGATCGCGTCGGGAATGACGCGATATCCAAGTCCTTGATATTGTTCAATATTCTGGTTGGCGTTGATCAGCAGTTCATCGACCTGCGGGGCGAAGCGATCGATGACGTGCTGCGCCATTGATTTGCCGCGCAGCAACTGCAGGCCCTTGTCGACGCTGCCCATGCGCCGGCCTTGGCCGCCGGCGAGGAGGATGCCGGTGATCTTGTCTTTGCTACCGACCATTTCAGGCGACCATCGTGCGGCTGATGGGCTTCACGAAACGTTCGCGGCCGGTGAACAGCAGATAGTGTTTGTTGATCGCTCGGCCGAGCATGGTGATGCCGGTGCGTTGCGCGACGTCGTGGCCCATCTGCGTCAGTCCTGACCGGGAGACGAGGAAGGGGATGCGCATCTGCGCGGCCTTGATCACCATTTCGGAAGTCAGCCGGCCGGTGGTGTAGAACACCTTGTCCGAGCCGTCGATGTCATTGAGCCACATCAGGCCGGCAATCGCGTCGACGGCATTGTGGCGGCCGACGTCTTCGACGAAGTGCAGGATCTCGCTGCGGTCGTTATCGACCGCAGCGAGGGCGCAGCCATGAACCGCACCGGCGCTCTTGTAAATCGTTTCATGGCGGCGCACAGCGTCGAGCAGGCTGTGCAGGCCAGCTTCGGACAGGCGCACGTCGCTGCGCAGCTGGATGCTGTCGATCTCTTCCATCAGGTCGCCGAACACCGTGCCCTGGCCGCAGCCGGTGGTGACGGTGCGTTTGCTCATCTTCTTGTCGAGGTCTTTGACGGCCTTGCGCGTGGTGACGGCGGCGGAGTCGGTTTCCCAATCGACCTGCACCGCTTTGATGTCATCGATGGATTTCATCAGGCGCTGGTTGCGAAGATAGCCGAGCACCAGTGCTTCGGGGTTCTGGCCCAGCGTCATCAGCGTGACGATTTCACGCTTGTCGATATAGATCGTCAGCGGATGTTCGCCGGCGATGGGGGTGGGGACGGACTCGCCGAGTTCGTTCAGCGCGTCGACTTCGACGGTGAGCGGGCGTGTGGCGCGGGTGATTTCCGGTTTTGGCATGATCAATCAGCCGGCTTACCCGCCGATGTACGACATCTCGATTTTTTTCAGCGGGATGGTGTGTTCACCGCGGATTTCCGAGTAACGGTCTGCACGGGTGGTCCAGACTTTGCCGATGGCGGCAGAGAGTTCTTCATCGCTGGCGCCGCCACGAATCAACGCGCGCAGATCGTGGCCGCTGGTGGCGAACAGGCAAGTATAGAGCTGACCTTCGGTGGAGATGCGCGCACGGGTGCAGTCGCGGCAGAAGGCCTGGGTGACAGAGGCGATGACGCCGATCTCGCCGGATCCGTCTTTGTAGCGCCAGCGTTCGGCGACTTCGCCGGTGTAGTTGGGGTCGGCGGGTTCCAGCGGCATTTCGCGCGAGATGATGTCGACGATTTCGCGGGCGCTGATCACGTCGTCCAGTCGCCAGCCGTTGGTGGCGCCGACATCCATGAATTCGATGAAGCGCAGGATGTGGCCGCGTTCGCGGAAAAAGCGCGCCATCGGCAGGATGCTGTCTTCGTTGAGGCCGCGCTTGACGACCATATTGATTTTGACCGGATCGAATCCGGCGGCGGCAGCGACGTCGATGCCTTCTATCACTTTTGCCACCGGGAAGTCGACATCGTTCATCGCCTTGAACACGGTGTCGTCCATCGAGTCGAGGCTGACGGTGATGCGTTTCAGGCCGGCGTCGCGCAGTGCCTGTGCTTTTTTCGCCAGCAGTGAGCCGTTGGTGGTCAGCGTCAGGTCCATGCCGGGAATGGCGGCGAGCAGTTTGACCAGTTGCTCCACGTTGCGGCGTACCAGCGGTTCGCCGCCGGTGAGGCGGATTTTTTCAACGCCGTGGGATTTGAAGAGGCGTGCCAGGCGCGAGATTTCTTCAAACGACAGCAGGGCAGAGCGTTCCAGAAACTGGTGGTCGCTGCCGAACTTCTCTTTCGGCATGCAGTAGACGCAGCGGAAGTTGCAGCGGTCGGTGACCGAGATGCGCAAATCGCGCAACGGCCGGCCGAGGCGGTCGCGGGTGTTGGCGCTGCTGGCGTCTGGAATCGGAGGTGTCATGACGGTTGCCGTGAGGGGAAGTGATTATGGCAAAGGAGAATCCGCAGGCGCAAGGATGACAATACTTGCAAATCAGGTATTTACGGGCATCCACCGGTTGAATCCCCGGGGGCGGTAGCGCAGAATGGCGCGTATGTCGCAATCCAAAGCCATTTTGACCACTCGCTGGCCCGCTGCCGTGATCATGGAGCGGATGGCGCTGAACAATCGCTGGGCTACCGAGATGTGGGAAGCCAAGGGCGTGGTGCCCGATCTGGAGCCGGTCGCTGAGCCGCGGGTGATCCTCGACAAGCCGGAGCTGCTGCAAGTGCTGTTTTGCGGTTTTGACATTGTTTTGCAGCGTGATGAGGCCGAAGGTTATTACATGAACATCACTTCGCCGCAGCCCAAAGTGTTTGTCATGTGGCGGCTGGAGGATGAGTGGGCACGGCCGCAGCGGCTGACGGTGAGTTATCACGAAGGTTCGCGCTGGCTGGACAGCGGCGAACCGGTGGATGGTGTGCCGCTGCCGGCAGAACTGCTGCCGTGGATGGCGAAGTATTGCGAAGAGAACTACAAGCCCGAGCCGCCCAAAAAGAAGAAATACGCAAGCAACAAGGACAAAGGGCGCATGGGTAACTGGCGGCCGGATTGAGCCGTTGCCGTTTGCGCAGATCATGAACGATCAAGAACCCAAAAAGACCGAAGCGCCGGAGGAATTCCTGTCGCGCTGGTCGCGCCGCAAAAAAGAGGCGCGCGAGCAGCCGATGGCAGCGAAGCCCTTTGCCGAGACGCCGGCGACCCAGGCGCAGCCGCCGGTGCTGCCGCCGGTCGAAGGGCTGAATATAGAGTCCGATTTCCGCGGCTTTTTGCATCCGAAAGTCGATGAATCGTTGCGCCGTGCGGCATTGAACAAGCTGTTCCAAGAGCCGCATTTCAATGTGATGGACGGGCTCGACACCTATATTGACGATTATTCGGTATCGGATCCGATACCGGAGGCGATGCTGAAGCAGATGAAACACGCGCAGGACATCATTGTTGCAGGTGAGGAGCGGCGCGCGGAAGCCAAGAAGCTGGAGGAAGCGGAAGCCAAGCAGCAGCGTCTGGCTGCGGCGAGCGGAGAAGAGAGCAGTAGCGAGTCGGCGTTGCCAGCTGAAGTGCAGGAACCGGCGGCGGATGTGTTTGTTGAAAAAACGGAAGTGCCGGAACAGCAGAACAAGAACCCGCGGCCGGTTTAAAGTTTGCGGGTCGCAGTCAGCATTAAAACAACGGGATAACCATGCGTCACAAGACTTTGCTGTGCAATTGCAACCGCACCATGAAGATGGATGGCAAGACCATTGCCGCTGCGCTGGGCGAATCCGGCGAGCCGCGCGTGCACGATGCCCTGTGCCGGCAGCATGTCGCGGCCTTCGAGGCCGCAGTCAAAAGCGGCGACGATCTGCTGGTGGCCTGCACCCAGGAGTCTTCGCTGTTTTCGGCCTTGCATGATGATTTTGGCGGCCAGGCGGCGATCCGCTTCGTCAATATCCGCGAGACGGCCGGATGGTCTGAGGAGGGTGCGCAGTCGGCGCCGAAAATGGCAGCGCTGCTGGCGGCTGCGGACCTGCCCGATGCCGAGCCGGTGCCGGTGGTTAACTACGAGGCCGGTAATAATCTGCTGATCGTCGGTCACGGTGCGGTAGCCTTGGGCTGGGCGGAACGCCTGGCGGATTCACTATCTATTTCGGTGTTGATCACCGATGACGCGCAGGGCGCTGAATTGCCTGCCGAGCGGCGATATCCGGTGTATTCGGGGCAAGTTACTGATCTGAAGGGGTATCTCGGTGCGTTCGAGGTGTCCTGGGAGCAGGCGAATCCGATCGATCTTGAAGCCTGCACGCGATGCGGCGCCTGTGTCGAAGCCTGTCCGGAATCGGCGATCAGCGTGGCGCTGCAAGTCGATCTGGATAAATGTAAATCGCACCGCAGCTGCGTCACGGCTTGCGGTGCAGTGAAGGCGATTGATTTTGATCGCGCAGGAAAGGCGCGCACCGACCGCTTTGATCTGGTGCTTGACCTGTCGGAGACGCCGCATATCCGCCTGCATCAGCCGCCGCAGGGTTATCTGGCGCCCGGGCGCGATCCGCTGGAGCAGGCGTTGGCCGCGGCCAAGTTGCCGCAGATGACCGGTGAGTTCGAAAAGCCGAAGTTTTTTGTCTATAAGGAAAAAATCTGCGCGCACGGCCGCTCCGGGATCACCGGTTGCACCAAATGTATTGACGTCTGTTCAACGGGTGCGATCACCAGCCTGCTCAAGGAAAATCGCGTCGAGGTCGAGCCGCATCTGTGCATGGGTTGCGGCGGCTGCGCGACGGTTTGTCCGTCCGGTGCGATGACTTATGCCTATCCGCGGGTGGCCGATATGGGGGCGCGGATTAAAGCGATGCTCAAGGCCTATGCGGCGGCGGGTGGTAAGAATCCACGGCTGCTGTTCCATAACGGCAGCGATGGCCGCGAGCTGATTGCGCGGCTGGCGCGTTCGGGCAAGGGCTTGCCGGCGAATCTGATTCCGGTGGAAGTGCTGCATGTGGCGTCGGTGGGGTTGGATCTGATGCTGGGTGCGGTGGCGTTGGGCGCGACCCAGGTCGTGGTGCTGCTGGCCGGTTCCGAGGCGGAGGAGTATGCCGAAGCGCTGGGGCGGCAGATGGCGATCGGCGAAGACATCCTCGCCGGCTTTGTGCATGCGCCGGGCCGCCTGCAATTGCTGAAGGCGGCTGAGACGCAGGAACTGGCGCGCGGCATTGCGGCGTTGCCGGCCCTGCAGCCGATACCGGCGGCGGGATTCAATTTCTCCAATGACAAGCGGGCGACGCTGGATTTTGTATTCGATCATTTGCGCGCGCATGCGAAGCCGGCGCCCGATGTGATTGCACTGAAATCAGGTGCACCCTTCGGCGAAATCACCGTCGACAAGGCCAAATGCACGTTGTGTATGGCTTGTGTCGGCTCCTGTCCGGAAGGCGCTTTGCAGGATTCCAAGGAGGCGCCTGCGCTGCGTTTCATAGAGCGCAATTGCGTGCAGTGCGGTTTGTGCGTACGCACATGCCCGGAAAAAGCCATTGATCTGCTGCCACGTCTGGCGCTGATGGCCGGGGTGAAGCAGCCTCGGGTGTTGAATCAGGCCGAACCTTTTGCCTGTATCAAATGCGGAAAAGCTTTTGGAACCAAAAAGATGGTGGATGGCATGCTGGCGCGGCTCGGCAAACACTCGATGTTCTCGCAGCAGGGTGCGCTGGAGCGCATCAAGATGTGCGCGGATTGCCGTGTGATGGATCTGATGCAGAATTCGCCGCAGAGCAACATCGATGAATTCTGACAATATCCTGACACTCTTTCCTGGACCCCGATGCCCCTCTTTTTTGTGGGGCATTTTTTCGTCCAGATATTGTGGAATTTTGCTTTAAAGACCCATAAGATAGGCAGAATTTCACATGATGACGGTCACTACAGAAAATGCTGCGGGCGCAATCCCGGAAGCAGCCGCAACGGGGGAGAACGGTGTCAGAGCCGCTCTCTATGGAGTATTTGCGCATCTGTTTGCCGATCGTCCTTCCGCAGAACTGCTTGAACGTATCGCCGAGGCGGATCAGATGATCATCGCCGAAGATTCGGTATTGGCCCGTGAATGGCAGTCGCTGTGTGCGGCCGCGGCTGCAGCAAGCCCTGCTGCAGTTTCCGACGAATATGACGCGCTGTTTGTCAGCCCCAGCCTGCCGCCGGTTTCGCTGTATGCCTCCAGCCATATGTCCGGCCGTCTGCGCGGCCAGGTGCTTGCGGAGCTGCGCGAAGACCTCGCCCGCATTGGCTACGTGCGTGCCGATGACAGCAATGAATACGAAGATCATTTTTCAGCTTTGTGCGATGTGATGCGCGGGCTGATCGGCGAAGCCGCGATGTCGGAAGAAGCGGCAGAGCAGCAGCAAGTTTTTTTTCAGCATTACCTCGCCCCCTGGCATGGACGGCTGTTTGAAAAAGTCGACCAGGCTGCCGGTGCTGATTTTTACCGCAAGGTTGCACGTGTCGCCGATGCTTTTCTGACCCACGAAACCCAATATTTTGAGCTTGCCTGAAGGAGATACAGTCATGAAAGACAAAATGAGCCGCAGGAAGTTTTTTGCAGCAGTAGGAGCCGGTGGTGTTGCTGCCGCCGCAGCCGTTGTTGCGAACAAGGGCAGTGAAGAGCACAAGGCTGAAGCCAAGAAGGCGGCCCGGCAAGGGCAGGGTTACCAGCTCTCCGAGCACGTTCGCCGTTATTACGAAACCACCAAGGTCTGAGGAGCACACCATGTTACTCACCCGGAAATCCACCAAAACCGCGACCTCGCAAAGCCGTCTGACGCGCAGTGCGTCGGCCTTCATCGGCAACACGATAGATCGTCGCACATTCCTCAAACGCAGCGGCCTTGCTACCGGCGGCGCCGTGGCGCTTTCGCAGCTGCCGTTCCCGGTGATGCGCAAGGCGCAGGCCGCCGATAAGCCGGCCAGTGACATCCAGGTCAAACGCACGGTCTGCACCCATTGCTCGGTCGGCTGCGCCATCGACGCGGTGGTTCAGAACGGCGTGTGGATCCGCCAGGAGCCGGTGTTTGATTCGCCGATCAACCTTGGCGCGCACTGCGCAAAAGGTGCTTCGATCCGCGAGCACGGCATGCACGAGATTTCACATCGCCTGCGCACGCCGATGAAGTTGAAGGACGGCAAGTGGGAAAAGATTTCCTGGGATGTGGCTTTGAATGAAGTCAGCGAAAAACTGATGAAAATCCGCAAGGAATCGGGCCCGGACGCGACCTTCTGGATTGGTTCTTCCAAGCACAACAACGAACAGGCTTACCTGTTCCGCAAGTTTGTGTCGTTCTTCGGCACCAACAACATGGACCATCAGGCGCGGATCTGCCACTCGACCACGGTCGCCGGCGTCGCCAATACCTGGGGCTATGGTGCGATGACCAACTCCTACAACGACGAACAGAATTCCAAGTGCATTCTGTTCTTCGGATCGAACGCGGCGGAGGCGCACCCGGTGTCGATGTTGCACACGCTGCATGCGAAGGAGAACGGTGCCAAAGTCATCGTCGTTGATCCGCGCTTCACGCGCACGGCCGCCAAAGCCGATACCTTTTACCGCATCCGTTCGGGAACCGACGTTGCGTTCCTGATGGGCATGCTGCATCACATCTTCAAGAACGGCTGGGAAGACAAGGAATACATCAAGGCCCGTGTCTACGGCATGGACAAGGTGAAGGAAGAGGCCGCCAAGTGGACGCCGGAGGAGGTGGAGCGGGTCACCGGCATGAAGGAGGCCGAAGTCCGCGACGTGGCTGAGAAAATGGCCAAGAACAAGCCCAGCACCATCGTCTGGGCAATGGGGCAGACCCAGCACACCAACGGCAATGCGGTCGTCCGCGCCTCTTGCTTGCTGCAGCTGGCGCTGGGCAACGTCGGTGTTTCCGGCGGTGGTACCAACATCTACCGCGGCCATGACAACGTGCAGGGCGCGACCGACGTCGGTCCGAATCCGGATTCGTTGCCGGGCTACTACGGCATCGCCGAGGGCTCGTGGAAGCACTTCGCCAGCGTCTGGGGCGTCGACTTCGAGTGGATCAAGAAACAGTTCGCGCCGGGCATGATGACCAAGCCGGGTATCACTGTATCGCGATGGATTGATGCGGTGCTCGAAAAGAATGAGCTGATCGACCAGGATTCAAACCTGAAAGCGGTGGTGTACTGGGGGCACGCGCCGAACAGCCAGAACCGCGGCAAGGAAATGATCGAAGCGATGAAAAAGCTCGAACTGCTGGTGGTGGTTGATCCGTATCCGTCGGCCAGTGCGGCGATGGCGGCGATGGCGCGCAAGGACGGCGTTTACCTGCTGCCGGCAGCAACCCAGTTGGAGTGTTCGGGTTCGTGCACGGCTTCGAATCGTTCGATTCAGTGGCGCGAGAAGGTCATTGAGCCGATGTTCGAATCTCGCACTGATCACATGATCATGTATCAGCTGGCGCAGAAATTCGGCTATGCCAAGGAACTCACCGCAAAGATCAAAGTGGTGAAGGGCAAGGGCGGTATGGACGAGCCGGACATGGAAGATACGCTTCGCGAGATCAACCGCGGAGTATGGACCATCGGTTACACCGGGCAGTCGCCAGAGCGTCTGCAGGCGCATATGCGCAATATGCATGTGTTCGACGTTAAAACGCTGCGCGCCAAGGGTGGTAAGGACGCGAAAACCGGTTATGTTCTCGACGGCGATTATTTCGGCCTGCCGTGGCCGTGTTTCGGCACTGCTGCGATCAAGCACCCAGGTTCACCGAATCTGTATCAGACAGATCGGCATGTCATGGACGGTGGCGGCAATTTCCGGGCGAATTTTGGCGTGGAGAAGGACGGCGTCAATCTTCTAGCTGAGGACGGCTCACATTCCAAGGGTGCCGAGCTGACCACTGGCTACCCCGAATTCGACCATGTGCTGTTGAAGAAACTGGGCTGGTGGGATGACCTGACCGAGGACGAGAAGAAGCTCGCTGAGGGCAAGAACTGGAAGACCGACCTCTCGGGCGGCATCCAGCGGGTATGCATGAAGCACGGCTGCCATCCCTTCGGTAATGCCAAGGCGCGCGCGGTGGTGTGGAACTTCCCGGATCCGGTACCGCTGCACCGCGAGGCGCTCTACAGCCCGCGTCCGGACCTGATCGAGAAATACCCGACGCACGCCGACCAGAAAAACCGCTGGAGACTGCCAGTGCTGTTCAAGACGGTGCAGGACGCCAACAAGGATGCTGGCAAACAGTTCCCGCTGATCATGACCAGCGGCCGTCTGACGGAGTACGAGGGTGGCGGTGACGAGACACGGTCGAATCCCTGGCTCGCCGAGTTGCAACAGGAAATGTTCGTTGAGATCAATCCGAAGGATGCCAACGATCGTGGTGTGCGCAACAACGAATACGTCTGGGTCACGACCCCGGCGCCGAGCAAACCGCGGATCAAGGTGAAAACGCTGGTAACCGAGCGCGTTGCCGCCGGCACGGTGTTCCTGCCCTTCCACTTTGCCGGCTGGTGGGAAGGCGAGGACATGAAGAAATACTATCCGGACGGGGCTGCCCCGGTGGTGCGTGGCGAAGCGGTCAATACGGCGACGACTTATGGTTACGACATCGTGACCATGATGCAGGAAACCAAGACCACGATTTGCCAGGTTGCCAAGGCATAACCTTCAGACATCCATTAGGAGATAAACATGGCCAGAATGAAATTCCTGTGTGATGCCGAGCGCTGCATCGAGTGCAACGGTTGCGTAACTGCCTGTAAAAACGAGCACGAGGTGCCCTGGGGCGTGAACCGCCGCCGTGTGGTGACGCTGAACGACGGTCTGCCCGGCGAGAAGTCGATATCGGTCGCCTGCATGCACTGCTCGGATGCGCCCTGCATGGCGGTATGCCCGGTGGACTGCTTCTACAAGACCTCCGAAGGCGTTGTCCTGCATGACAAGGACCTGTGCATCGGCTGCGGTTACTGCTTCTATGCCTGCCCTTTCGGCGCACCGCAGTTCCCGCAGGATGGTGCTTTCGGCATGCGCGGCAAGATGGATAAGTGCACTTTCTGCGCGGGCGGTCCCGAAGCGGACAATTCGCCGGGAGAGTTCAAGAAATACGGCCGAAACCGCCTCTCCGAAGGCAAGCTGCCGGCCTGCGCCGAGATGTGCTCGACCAAGGCACTGCTGGGTGGTGACGCCGACGTGGTTGCAGACATCTACCGTAACCGCGTGCTGAAACGTGGCAAGGGTGCCGAGGTCTGGGGCTGGGGTACGGCTTATGGCAAACCGGAGAAGGGTGCGACGCCGCCTGCGGGAGCAAAATCTTGAGCAAACTCAGCATGAAAAAACTGGTGATCGCGGCAACGATTGGCTCGTTGGCTTTGGTGACTGCCGGCTGCGGTGAAAAACAGCCGGTGACGGTCTACAAACAGGGGCAGTATCAGGGCAAGCCTGATGGCCGCCCCTGGGAGAACGACCAGTTCAAAGGCGATAAAACCGCCTGGGAGAAGTCGATCAAGGCGCGTAGCGACGGCCAGAACGAATACACGCGTGCGACGAATTAACAAAGGAGGAGTGGCCATGCAGGTCGGTATGAGGCAATGGCTGTGCGCGGGACTGGCGGCGTTGGCATTCGGATTCACGATGCCGGCATTTGCCGCTGACGCAAGCTCGGAGCAGGACCAGGCGGCACGCCAGCAGTCGCAGCCCGGCAACAACGCGCCGGTCTGGCGCGATGTCCGCGGCGGTGATAACAAGTATCAAACGACTCAGGTACGTGGCGTGGAGTCCTCGGTGTTGATGCAGCCCGAGGGAGAAACCTGGCGGCAGATCCGCAACAATCTGGTGACCATTTATGGTGGCTGGCTGCTGGTGGCCATCATGGCGATCATCGGCGGCTTCTATTACTGGAAGGGGCCGATCAAGCTGCACGAGAAGCCCACGGGCCGGCAGCTGCTGCGTTTCGCCTCCTGGGACCGGATGGTGCACTGGGGTGCTGCGATCAGTTTTATTCTGCTGTCGGTGACCGGGGTGATCATTCTGTTCGGTAAGCACGTCATCTTGCCGGTGGTTGGCTTCACGCTGTTTTCCTGGTTGGCAACGCTGTCGAAGTACATCCATAACTTCGTCGGTCCGGTGTTCGCGTTCTGCGTGGTGCTGATGTTCGTGACCTTCGTGAAAGACAATTTCCCGAAAGCGCATGACCTGAAATGGCTGGCCAAATTCGGTGGACTGGTGTCGGGTGAACATGTGCCTTCCGACCGCTTCAATGCCGGCGAGAAGGTCTGGTTCTGGCTGGGTGTGACCTTGCTGGGTCTGGTGGTCAGCATCACCGGCTTCATTCTCAACTTCCCGAATTTCGAGCAGGGTCGTGAGTTGATGCAGACCGCCAACGTCATCCACGCGGTTGCTGCAGTGCTGTTCCTGACCATGGGCCTGAGCCACATCTACCTCGGCACGATCGGCGTTGAAGGTGCTTACGATGCGATGCGCACCGGTTATGTCGACGAAACCTGGGCCAAGGAACATCACGAATACTGGTATCGCGACGCGATCGCACAACAAAAAAGCGGTGGCGGGGCGACCAACCCGGCTGCAGCCTCATCGATGAAGGAGGGGTGGAAACAATGAAAGCGCCGAACGTTTGGAAATGGGTGCCGACCTTGATGGTTTGCAGCGTACTGGGACTGGCAGGCATGGCTTCTGCCAAGCTGCCGGCGCCGTCGGAAGAAGCCAAAGCCAAGGCGGCTGAAGCCAAAGCCAAGGCCGATGAGGCTGCCAAGAAAGACGGCGAGAATCTGGGTAAGGCACAGGACCGTGTGGCTGACCGTTACAAGAAGCAGAACAAAACGGCGTCGGCTGGTGCAACCAAGGTTGCTGACAAGAAAAAGTAATTTTCGGCCGCTTTATTGCGGTGAATCAACAAAAAGCCCGGTTGATGCCGGGCTTTTTGTTAAAAATAATAATTAAAACAATGACCTACTGAATTTTTCCGATACTGTCTTCAAGCAGCCCCCAGGCGGTTTTGCCGGTGATGTCGCGCCAGCGCTGATAGAAGCCGGATTCGCGCAGACGGTTGCGGAAATCGCCGCGGTCGACCTGTGTGGCGACCATGCCCCAGTCGGAGATCTTCTGTTCCAGCCCGAGGTTCAGTGCATCGGTATGTGCGCGCTGACGAGCTACATGTTTGCGAGTCACGCGTTCGATGGTCTGCTGGACGTCTGCCGGCAGCGTGTTCCAGAACTTCAGGCTGACCATCATGTTGAAGCCTGACCACATATGCGAAGTCAGTGCGATGTGGCCGGTGACTTCGTGCAGTTTCAGCGCTTCGGTGATCGACAGCGGATTTTCCTGGGCATCGATCTCGCGGTTTTTCAGCGCGTCATAGAGTTTCAGCACATTCACTTCGACCGGCACCGCGCCGAGCCTTTCGAAGGCGTCGGCGAACATGCGACCTTCGGGGATGCGAATACGCATGCCTTCCAGATCCGCAGCTTTGGCGACCGGACGGTCGACCGTGGAGATGTGGCGGAAACCGTTTTCGAGAAGGCCGTAAGGCAGCGCGTGGATGCCCTTGGCGCGCAGTTCCTGCTGCAGATAAGCGCCCAGCGGGCCGTCCAGCGTGGCATGCACCTGGGCGTGGTCCTTGAAGGCAAAGGGCAGGCCCTGGATTTCCAGTGCCGGCACCACACCGCCTAGGATGCCGCCCATCAGCACATAACACTCGATCTCGCCCTTGATCAGCAGATCGACGATTTCCAGATGGCCGCCCGGCAGGCCTTCGTTCTTGGCGTGTACCGTTCCGGCCACACGCCCACCGGTGGCTTCACCGACCTCGTTCCACAGATCAACGAGGAAGGGGTGAACGTGACTGTCTTTGGACAGGTAATGGTATTGCCGCACCTTCCATTGCGGTGCGCTCATGCCGGCAGCGCCGATGCCATGAGTTCAGGAGTAATGCCTTTGGTTTCGGCATTGGAGAAGTTGAGCTCGACCTTCAGGCCGTTGGGATCGAGCATGAACAATTGGAACAGGCCCTGATCGTCCACCATGCGCTTGCGGAATTCGACCTTATGCTTCTGCAGGTTTTCCATCATTTCGCCAAGGCCGGTACAGCGGAAGGCCACATGATCCAAAACGCCGCTGCCGTGAACGGCATCTGATTGCTGGCCAAGATAGGCTTTGCGGTTTTCGCTGACGTTTTTGCCGCCCTGGGTCAGATGGATCACATCAGTGTCACCGAGATAAAGCCAGATCACCGGGAATTTGAAGTCGGGGTGAGGGCCTTCACGGAAGCCAAGGATGTTGACGTACCAGTCACGCGTCGCTTCAAGGTCGGCGGTCTGGATCAGGAAGTGTTCTAGGTGCTGTAGGGGCATGGCGTCTTTCGCAATGTGCTTCAGTTTGCCGTGATGCCGGCGGTTTTCGCCAATTTGGCGAAGTCCTCGACATGGCGGCGAAGGAAGGCGTTGTATTCGTCCAGCGAATTGCTGGCGACCAGCGGAATACCGTTTTTCTCGAAGCGTTCTCGCAGTGCCGGAACGGCAACGGCTTTGACGACCTCGCTGCGCAGTTTTTCGAGAATTTCCCGCGATGTTCCGGCTGGAGCAACGAGGCCGTTGAAGGTGGTGTCTTCAAAACCTTTGACGCCGGACTCGTCGATCGTCGGCATGTCAGGGAACAGCGGTGAGCGTTTTTTGCTGCTCACGCCGAGACCGCGCAGTCGGCCGGATTTGATATAGCCGGCGGAGGTGCTGACCTGGTCAAACATCAGCATGATGTGTCCGCCAACCAGATCGGTGGTGGCTGGCGCATTGCCCTTGTAGGCAACTTGCATCATCTTGATTCCGGCCTGTTGCGCAAACATTTCTGTGGCGACATGTCCGGTTCCGCCGTTGCCCGAGGTGCCATAGGTCAGTTCTCCGGGGCGTTTTTTGGCCAAGGCAATCAGTTCGCGGATGTTTTTCACCGGTAGCGCGGGGTTGACTACTAGCACCATCGGGATGTCGCAGGTTTGCGAAATGCCGATGAAATCTTTGATCGGGTCGTAGCCGGCGTCGGCAATGATCGCAGGGACGCGGGCAAAGGTATTGGCGATGGCGAGCAGGGTGTAGCCGTCGGCCGCCTGGGTTTTGACATAGCGCGTGCCGATCAGCGCGCTGGAACCCGGACGGTTTTCAACAAGTACCTGCTGACCGAGCGATTTGGATAACTGTTCGGCGACACCGCGCGCCACGATGTCGACGTTGCCGCCGGCGGCCAGCGGATTGATGATGCGCACAGGTTTGGTCGGATAGGCCTGGCCGAACACTGCAGTTGCGGCAGCAGCCAGTGCTAGCGTTGTGAAAGCGATGGTGATTCGTTTCATGTTTCTCCTCCGGGGCCGTGAACCGGCAATTTTGATGGTGTGAATTGTGCGGTGAGAGCCTGTGACCGGCAAGTCAGGTTGCGACCGTTACGATGCGCCGCTCTTCGATGGCCTGCAGTACCGCGTTGGTGACCGCCACGGTATACACACTGTCTTCACCATCTGGCAGCAGGCTGCGGCCGCCGCGGACATCGGTTTCGAAAGCCTGGACCTGGAGATCATAGGCGGGGGTAACCGGGAAACGCTCTTCCGTGCTGCCGTTGGCGTCACGGATGGTGATGACATGTTCCTTGGCGAAACGCAGCGGCGAGGTGAGCAGCGTCGCCTTGTCGCCTTCTATCAGCAGGTTGTTTTCGGCGCTGGCGACTTCGCGCGTGGCTTTGGCCAGGGCATGACAGTCGCCTTCCAGACGGCCAAGCACGGTCATGGTGTCATCGGGTTTTTTGTCGCGGCGGTCGGGGTGAGTAAAGGCGGCGACTTCGATGAAGCGTTTGCCGGTGACGTACTGGATCAGGTCGAGCAGGTGCACGCCGACGTCATACATTACACCGCTTTGTTCAAAATCCTGGCGCCAGGATACGCGGGCACCCACAGCAGAGGCGCGTTCCAGCGATACCTCGGTCAGGCGGCCGAGGCGGCCGGATTGCACGATCTCTCGGGCGCGGACCACGGCGGCGTCAAGGCGGATCTGGTGGGCAATGCGCAGCACCACGCCGGCCTTGCGGCAGGCTTCAACCATTTCGCGGGCGTGTGCGGTTTTCATGGCGAACGGTTTTTCGCAGAGGATGTGTTTGCCGGCGCGGGCCGTCTCCAGGACTGCGGCATGGTGCATGGCGTTGGGCAGTGCGATATAAACGGCATCGACATCGGCATCGCTGACCAGCGAGGCCAGGTCCTTGTGCGCGTGGGGTACTTTGAATTTGTCAGCGAAGGCACGGGTTTTTTCCGGGGTGCTGCCGAGGCAGGCTACCAGTTCCGAACCCGGGCTTTTGACGATGCCCGGTGCGACAAAATCGCGGGCAACCCAGCCGAGGCCGACGACACCCCAGCGCAATGGTTTTTGTGTAATCAAGTCCTGCTCCTCCGTTCCGGCGCATCAGGACGATACGCCGCTTGTTATTTTGATGACGCCTGTTTCAGATGATGCCGTCCATGACCTGCACATCAACCATCGTGCCGGACGTGACGTTGCCCTGTTCAATCGCGAGGATGATGAAGCAGTTGGCTTCGGACATCGAACGCAGGATGCCGGAGCCCTGTTCACCTGTGACCCGCACACTGAGGTTTCCGGATCCGTCTCGGGACAGGATGCCGCGCTGGAACTCGGTGCGGCCCGGCGCTTTTTTCAGTGTCGAGGTGCAGGGCACTTTAAATGTCGGCAGCGCTTCGATCGGATCGCGGCCCGAGAGCTTGAGCAGGGCGTCGCGCACGAATTGATAGAAGGTCACCATAACCGATACCGGATTGCCGGGCAGGCCAAAGAAATGCGCATTGCCGATCTTGCCATAGGCGAGAGGGCGGCCGGGTTTCATCGCGATTTTCCAGAACACTACCTCGCCCAGCTTGTTGAGCAGTTCTTTGACAAAGTCTGCTTCGCCAACCGACACGCCGCCGCTGGTGATGACCACATCGGCAATCGACGCGGCTTCTTTGAACGCGGCTTCGAGTAGTTTCGGGTCGTCGCGTACCACGCCCATGTCAATGACTTCACAGCCGAGGCGGGTCAGCATGCCGTAGATCGTGTAGCGATTGCTGTCGTAGATCTGGCCTTCGCCGAGCGGTGAGCCGATGGAGACTAATTCGTCTCCCGTGGAGAAGAAGGCGACACGCAGTTTGCGGTAGACCGACACCTCGGCAATGCCCAAGGACGCGATCAATCCGATTTCGGCTGGACGCACCGGCTGGCCGCGGCGCAGCGCGGGCTGTCCCTGCTGCAGGTCTTCACCGGCCTTGCGCAGGTTCTGGCCTTTTTTATGCCCCCCTCCGATGGTGACTGCGCCGTCCCTGGCTTCGGTGTGTTCCTGCATGACGATGGTATCGGCGCCCTCAGGCACTACGCCACCGGTCATGATGCGCACGGTTTCCCCGGCGCCGACTTTGCCCTTGAACGGCACGCCGGCAAAGGAACTGCCGGTAACTTTCAGCGTGACTTTGGCGTCTGCCTTGAGATCGGCGATACGCAGCGCATAGCCGTCCATCGCCGAGTTGTCATGCGAAGGCACATCCACAGGCGAGATGACATCCTCGGCCAGTACGCGTCCGAGCGCGGCGCGCACGGAAACCCGTTCAATGGTGTTGATGGGGGAAAGAAACCGGGCGATGACTTCCCGCGCTTTCGGCACTGGGATTGAATTGGGATCGTAGTCGTCGGCGCAGGACAGTTCGTGCAGGGGCGGCGTGGCGTTGCTCATGGCGGGATCCTTGTGCGGCGGTTACCAAGAATCCCGATTTTATCAGGGGCAGGGTGCGCTATTGGATGATGTCCATGGCATTGACCCAGTCGAGTTTGCCGACGGAACGGTAACCCGGCAGGTTGTTGACCAGCCGCCGGAATTCGCGACTGTCGAGGAATTCGAGCAGGGCTCGAACTCCTGGTCGTGGCAGCACCGATGCACGGGCTGCCAGGTAATAGTGTTCGTTGACCACGGGCACAAAATCGAGGCCCTGTTCCTTGGCGGCGGCTTCGATACCGAAGGCGACATCGGCCATGCCACTGGCGACTGTGGCTGCTACTGCAGCATGGGTGAATTCCTCATGGGCATAACCATGGACATTCGCCGGTGATACACCCTGTTGTGCCAGCAGGAAATCCAGGCACAGGCGGGTACCGGAACCGGGTTGGCGATTGACGAAACGGACGCCTTTTTGGGACAGGTCGGCCAGACGCACCAGCTTTTTGGGATTGCCCGGTTTGACCATCAGACCTTGAGTGCGGTCGAACAGGCGGGTGGCCTTCCAGCCTTTGAGGCTTAGGAATGGGATGAGTTGGGCGGCGAGGGTGCGGGTTCCGGGGATGGATGGCAGATGAAAGCCGGCCAGTTCGCATTGGTTACGGCGCATCGCTGAAAGGCAGTCCAGGCTGCCATGAAACTGCAAAGACAGCTTCAGATCGTTCCGTTTGGAGATGATTTCGCGCATTTGTGTCAGCGCCAGATCGTGACTCGCAAACAGGGTGACCCGGGCCGGATTACTGACTGACGGCGGTGCCTGGGCAATATGGGCGGCCATTCGAGCCTCGCCCTCCCGCAGCCCGGCGGCCAGGGAGCCATTGACGTCAACCATGCCCTCCAACAATTTGGTGCCCAAGGGCGCCAGTTGGGTGCCGCGTCCCTGCTGGCGGTTGACCAACTGGTCGCCCAACTCGGTGCTTGCCGCTTCCAGAAGCCCCCAGGCATGGCGATAGGACAGGCCTGCGCTTTGGGCGGCGTCCTGCAGATTGCCATTCCTGGCGATGGATTCCAGCAAAGTGACCAGCCGGGGCTCGATTTCGACCGAATCCAGGGTCCAGCGGATTTGAGCAGTGATTTTCATACTTGCAAGATATTACATATTAAGGGTTTGGCCATTATCTATGATCATCGTCTATCTTTCTATTAGGTTAAGAATTGCATGACTGGTTTGGGTGAAGCTTTCGGGGCGGCATGGGTGCTGGTGACCGGTTTGGATCCCGGGCTGGCGCGCATCGTCCTTCTCAGCTTGCAGGTCAGCCTGAGCGCGGCAGTGGCTGCGACATTGATCGGATTGCCTCTGGGCGCTGCCATTGCCGTCGAACGTTTTCCCGGCCGGCAACTGCTGATCGTGCTGCTCAATGCCCTGATGGGCTTGCCGCCGGTGGTTGTGGGGCTGCTTATCTATCTGCTGCTGTCGCGGGCGGGACCGCTGGGCAGCCTCGGCATCCTGTTTACCCCGGAGGCCATGGTCATTGCGCAGACCGTGCTGATCGTGCCGATCATTGCAGCGCTGTCGCGCCAAACCATCGAGGACGCGTGGCGTGAATATTCCGAACAGCTGCGTTCGCTGGGTGCAAGGCGTTTGCGCGCGGCATGGACCCTGATCTGGGATACGCGGTTTTCCCTGCTGACCATCCTGCTGGCCGGTTTCGGCCGCGCTGCCGCCGAAGTGGGGGCGGTGATGATTGTCGGCGGCAACATCGATGGTGTGACACGGGTGATGACCACTACCATTGCACTGGAAACCAGCAAAGGTGATCTGCCGCTGGCGTTGGGATTGGGTATCGTGCTGATCATGCTGGTCATTGTCTTGAATGCACTGGCGGCGCTGATCCGTGAAGTTGCGCAGCGGAGGTACGGCTGAGATGCTGCCGCTTGCACTTGATCAGTTGACGTTCAGTGTTGGTGCTACGACGATCATCAACTGCATTTCCGCCAAAATTGAAGCGGGGCCGCGTACGATCATTCTTGGCCCCAACGGTGCGGGAAAAAGTGTGCTGATGCGGCTTTGCCACGGTCTGCTGGAGCCGACTGCCGGACATATCGCCTGGCAAGGGGCACGGAACAGGGATGTTCGCCGGCGTCAGGCTATGGTGTTCCAGCGCCCGGTCATGCTGCGGCGTTCGGCATTGGCTAACGTTGTTTACGGCTTGCAGCTCGCAGGTAAATCGCGGCGTGAAAGCACATTGCGCGCGATGGATGTGCTGGAAGTGGTCGGATTGGAGCATCAGGCTGGCCGGCCTGCGCGTGTGCTCTCCGGCGGCGAGCAGCAGCGACTGGCGCTGGCGCGGGCCTGGGCGCTGGGACCGGATGTCCTGTTCCTGGACGAGCCGACGGCCAATCTCGATCCGGCTTCGACGCAGGACATTGAACGCATCATCCAGGCCATCCATGCCTCGGGCACGAAAATCATCATGACCACCCATAACCTTGGTCAGGCCCGCCGCCTGGGCGACGAGATCCTTTTCATCAGCAACGGCCGGTTGATGGAGCACACACCCATTGACCGTTTTTTCAAGGAACCCGTTTCGTCGGAAGCAGCAGCCTTCATCAAAGGGGAACTGCCATGGCATTAAGCCGGAGGAATGTCATTGCTGCAGCAATTGCCGCTTTTGCCCTGCTTGGTCTGCAGGGAACGGCGGCCGCACAGAAGAATTTCATTACGGTGGCTTCGACGACATCGACGGAGCAGTCGGGTCTGTTCAAGCACCTGCTGCCTGTATTCGAGAAAAAAACCGGTACCCAGGTGCGTGTTGTCGCGCTGGGCACCGGGCAGGCACTGGACATGGCGCGCCGCGGTGATGCCGATGTGGTTTTTGTGCATGACAAACCGGCCGAAGAGAAATTACTCGCCGAGGGTTTTGGCGTGCAGCGCTTTGACGTCATGTACAACGACTTTGTTCTCGTCGGTCCAAAAAACGATCCGGCCAGAATTGCCGGCAGCAAGGACATTGTCGATGCTTACAAGAAGATTGCCGCGGGCGGTGCGCCCTTTGCTTCGCGTGGCGACAGGAGCGGTACGCACGCCGCGGAACTGCGCTTGTGGAAAGACGCCGGCATTGATCCCAATACGGGAAAAGGCAGCTGGTACCGTGAAACCGGCTCAGGCATGGGGCCGACGCTGAATACCGCTTCGGCGATGAATGCCTACGCCTTCACTGATCGTGGCACCTGGCTGTCGTTCAAGAACCGCGGCGATCTGGTGATCGAGGTCGAGGGCGACAAGAAGCTGTTTAATCAATACGGTGTGATGCTGGTCAATCCGGCAAAACATCCGCATGTGAAGAAAGAACTCGGTCAGGCCTTCGTGGATTGGATGATTTCGCCGGAAGGGCAGTTGACGATTGCCGCCTACAAGATCGGTCCGGATCAGCTGTTTTTTCCGAACGCCAAGCGCTGACATCAATGGATCTGGGTGCTGCTGATGCCGGCCCGGATCAATCGCGTAGTGCGGTATCCTCTGGATCTCGTTTAACCGGGAAGCCGCATTTTTTGTGACTGAAAATCCTGCAAATCGCTATCCGCTGATTATTGCGGCTGCCACGATGATCCTGTGCGTCATCGTTGTTGTTGCATTTGCGATCGGCCGTTATCCGGTCCCGTTGTCAGACCTTTTTCGCATACTCTGGTCGTGGATCGGTGGCGCCCCGCATGGCCTGGATGCCACGTTGGAAACGGTGGTGCTGCAAATCCGCGGTCCGCGCGTGATTGCCGCGGTGCTGGTCGGTGCGGCGCTTGCTGCGGCCGGTGCGGCCTATCAGAACCTGTTTCGTAACCCGCTGGTCTCACCGGACATCCTTGGCGTATCCGCAGGCGCTGCCGTCGGTGCCATCCTCGGCATTTTCATGTCGCTGGGGGTGGTAGCGATTCAGTCGATGGCGTTTGCCGGTGGTCTCGCGGCAGTCGCTATGGTTTATCTGGTGGCGCGCGCAGTGCGTGGCCATGATCCTTTGCTGCTCCTGGTCCTTGCCGGTGTGGTCTTGGGGGCGCTACTTGGGGCTTGCGTGGCCTTGATGAAATATCTGGCTGATCCCTATAACCAGTTGCCGGCAATTACCTACTGGCTGCTCGGCAGTCTGGCATCGACCGATACCCGCAATATGTGGGTAGCTGCGCCGCTGCTGTTAGCCGGTTTGCTGCCGTTGTGGCTGCTGCGCTGGCGCATCAATGTATTGTCGCTGGATGACGAGGAGGCGCGTGCTCTGGGCGTGTCGGTAGGGCGTATCCGGCTGGTGGTGATTGTGGCGGCGACCTTGATGACTTCAGCGGCGGTTGCCGTATCTGGCGTCATCGGCTGGATCGGGTTGGTGATTCCGCATTTTGCGCGGCTGATGACCGGACCGGATTTTTCCAGACTGCTGCCAGTGTCAGTGCTGCTCGGCGCGGGATTCCTGGTGGCGGTCGATACTCTGGCGCGCAGCATTGCCAGTATTGAAGTACCTCTGGGTGTGCTGACGGCCTTTGTTGGCACACCGCTGTTCCTGTGGCAGCTCGCGGCTGCGAGAAAGGGTTGGCAATGAAGCTGGAAGCGCAGCAACTGGCTTACGGTTATCCCGGTCGCCGCATCGGCAGCGATGTGAGTTTTACGCTCAATGCGGGCGAGGTGTTGTGTCTGCTGGGACCCAATGGCAGCGGCAAAACCACCCTTTTCAAGACCTTGCTGGGCCTGTTGCCGATTCAGTGCGGCAAAGTGATGCTTAATGACTGCGAGTTGCAGCAGCTGGAGCGCGACGAAATTGCGCGGTTGGTCAGTTATGTGCCGCAAGCCCATGGCGCATTTTTCCCGTATAGCGTGCGCGATGTCGTACTGATGGGGCGGACGGCTCACACGGGCCTGTTTGCCGCGCCGTCGGCGCGCGACCATGATGTCGCTCTCGATGCCATTCGCCGCATGGGTATCGCGTATCTGGCAGAGGCCATCTACACGCAGATCTCCGGAGGTGAACGACAGCTGGTGCTGATAGCCCGGGCTTTGGCGCAGGAGGCGCGCATGGTGGTAATGGATGAACCGACCGCCAATCTGGATTTCGGCAACCAGGTGCGCGTGCTGGAACGCATCCGTGCGCTGGCAGCGGACGGTATCGGTGTGCTGCTGTCGACACACGACCCGGATCACGCTTTTCTTTGTGCGGACCGGGTGGCGATGTTGCGCAACGGTAATTTGCTGGCCTGCGGTACGCCGGATACCGTGATGACCTCCGCACAACTGCAACACTTGTATGGAGTTGAAGTGCTGGTGACCGAGGTGGCACTGGGGCAGGGGAGGCGGCGTGTTTGCCTGCCAATGGGGATGCAGGCATGATATTTTATAAATACTTGTTTTTTTTGGTATTTTTATTGTCCTGTGGAGCGCGTGCGCAAGGAGAGGCTCCCGCCATTGCCGCTGCCTCCGATTTAAAATTTGCACTGGAGGACATTGCTGCACGATTCCGTGCAGATAACAAGCGCGAACTGCGTTTGTCGTTTGGTTCCTCCGGAAATTATTTCCGTCAGATCGAACAAGGCGCGCCGTTCCAGTTATTCCTGTCGGCCGACGAAAATTTTATATTCAAACTGCATGACAGCGGTCGTACCGAAGATCGTGGTATTTTGTATGCCACCGGCCGGATAGTACTGTTTGCACCGACAAATTCTCCGCTTGCCGTCGATGCGCGAATGAGCGGTTTGAAACAGGCCGTCGATGGCACTGCGATTCGCCGTTTTGCCATCGCCAATCCCGAGCATGCTCCTTATGGTCGTGCGGCTGAACAGGCTTTGCGCAAGTCAGCATTGTGGGATGCGTTGCAGGGCAAATTGGTCCTGGGTGAGAACGTATCGCAGGCTGCGCAGTTTGCTGCCAGCGGTTCGACGCAGGGCGGCATTTTTGCCTACTCGCTCGCATTGGCGCCCGGAATCGCGCAGCAGGGCCGGTATGTGTTGCTGCCAGAGGATTTGCATGCGCCTTTGCGTCAACGCATGGCGCTGGTGAAAGGGGCGGGTGAAACTGCGCGGCTTTTTTATGCGTACCTGCAGCAGCCAGCCGCGCGGAAAATACTCGCGCACTACGGCTTCGTGCTGCCGTCTGAAACGGCAAAATAGAACATGGACTGGTCCGCACTATCGCTATCGCTGAAACTCGCCGGGTTAACGGTACTCATTCTGCTGCCTTTGGGAATCTGGGCCGGCCATGGATTGGCTGCACATCAATTTCGTGGCAAGGCATGGGTTGAGGCCATGCTGGCGCTACCGCTGGTGCTTCCGCCCACGGTGCTTGGTTATTACCTGCTGGTGGCCATGGGCGGGGCATCGCCCGTTGGCCAGTTTTACGAATCCGTTTTCGGTCAGCCGCTGGTGTTCAGCTTTGAAGGGCTGCTGCTGGCTTCGGTGATTTTCAATATCCCGTTTGCTATACAGCCGATGCAGCGCGGTTTTGATGCGATTGCGCCGGAGGTGAGAGATGCCGCGGCGTGTTGTGGCCTGTCGCGTTGGCGTACCTTGTGGCGGATTGAATTGCCTTTGGCGTGGCCCGGCGTCCTGTCCGCCGTAGTGCTGACCTTTGCGCACACCCTGGGCGAATTCGGTGTGGTGCTGATGGTGGGTGGAAGCATTCCCGGTGAAACCAAGACTGTGGCGATCGCGATTTATGACCGCGTGCAGGCCTTTGACACGGCAGGGGCGGGTGTCATGTCGGCGGCTTTGCTGCTGATTTCCCTGGTGGCGATCGGCGCAGCCTATTTCACCCATGCCCGTTCGCGGATACGGCGTTATGGCTGAAGGCATTCAACTCCGCCTGAAACAGCGTGGTCCGATTCCGCTGGATGCAAGGCTGAAATGCGCGCCGGGACAGGTGCTGGCGCTGGTGGGGCCCTCTGGCAGTGGAAAAACCACCATATTGCGGGCAATCGCCGGACTGCTGCGCGTGGCAGAGGGGGAAATCCGCTGCGCCGGTGAGAGCTGGTTTGATTCGGGTCGCGGTGTTTATCACGAAACCCGGCAACGTCGTGTCGGTTATGTTTTCCAGAACTATGCGTTGTTTCCGCACCTCAGCGCCCTGCATAATGTGATGGAGGCCATGCTGGACCGGCCGGTGGCCGAGCGGGAGCAGCGTGCGCGCGATGTGCTGGCGCGTGTCCGGCTTGCAGGTCTTGAGAGCAGGGTTCCTGCGGCACTTTCCGGCGGTCAGCAGCAGCGGGTTGCTGTGGCGAGGGCGCTGGCACGGGAGCCGCAGGTGCTGCTGCTGGATGAGCCGTTCTCTGCGGTGGATCGTGCGACACGGCAACGCCTTTATCGTGAATTGGCCGAGCTGCGCCGCGATCTGGCGATGCCGGTCATTCTGGTCACGCACGATCTTGATGAAGCGCTGATGCTTGCCGATCAGTTGTGTGTGCTGCATCAGGGCCGTACGCTGCAGTCCGGCGAACCGTATGCAGTGATGACCCGGCCCGATACCGTGGAGGTCGCGCAACTGGTTGGCTTGCGCAACGTGTTCCGTGCCGGTGTTGTCGGTCATGACGAGGCGCGTGCGTTGACGATCATTGAATGGCGGGGGCATCGGCTGGAAGCGCGCCTGCAAACGGCTTTCAAGCCCGGCACACAGATCACTTGGGTGATCCCGCAAGGCCACATCATGCTGCACCGGCGAGACCGGCCTTCACGCGGCGAACGTGAAAATCCGGTATCCGGGCCGGTCATAGAATGTTTGCCGCTGGGAGAAAATGTGGCCCTGACGGTGGCGGTCAACGGACCCGATCGGCCACCGTTGTTTCTGACGGTTCCGGCGCATGTCGCAAGACGTAACGGCATTGCCATGGGTGTGGAGATTGGCCTGTCCCTGCTGGCCGACGGGATACACCTGATGCCCTCAGATGATACCCGCACGCCGGCCAAGCCCCGCTAAATCCCCCGGGCCACTGGTAATATTGAGGTCATTCGTTTTGATGGCTAATCCATGAAGATTTTCGGCTTTGCCGGTTATTCCGGCAGCGGCAAAACCACATTGATCGAAAAGCTGATCCCGCTGTTCGTGCAGCGCGGGTTGAAGGTTTCGCTGATCAAACACGCCCATCACACTTTTGACGTCGATCAGCCGGGCAAGGATTCCTTTCGCCACCGCCATGCCGGATGCACCGAGGTGCTGGTGACGTCATCGCGGCGCTGGGCGCTGATGCATGAGCTGCGCGGGGCGGCCGAGCCGACTCTCAAGGAGCAAATGGAGCGCCTGTCGCTTTGTGATCTCCTGCTGGTGGAAGGGTTCAAGCACGAACCGATACCCAAGCTGGAGGTTTATCGCGCCGAGGTCGGTGAATCGATGATTCATCCGCATGACAGCAACATCATTGCTATTGCCAGCGATGCCAAAGTTGACAGCCAATTGCCGCAGCTGGATCTGAACGCGCCTGAGGCCATCGCGGCATTTGTGCTCAAGCATGTCGGACTGGAGCAGGGGCGGTGATCACGCTGCTGTATTTTGCCAGGCTGCGTGAAGCACTTGGCACTGGGCGCGAAGAACTGGCATTGCCGTCCGGCATCAATACACTGGGCGCATTGCGTGATCATCTTTCCAAACGCGGGGACGCCTGGGCCAGGGAAATGGCTGACGGCCGCAATCTGCGAGCTGCAGTGAATCAGGATGTCGCTGCTGCGGATACCCCGATCAAGGATGGCGATGAAATCGCTTTCTTTCCACCGGTTACCGGGGGCTGATGCGATGAGTGTTCGTGTCCAGGAGCAGGATTTCGACGTCAGTGCCGAATTGGCACTGATGCGCATTGGCAATCCGAAAATCGGCGCCATTGCCAGCTTTGTCGGTGTAGTGCGCGATATCAATGAAGGTGACAGTGTTGCGACGATGACGCTGGAGCACTATCCCGGCATGACCGAGAAGGCAATCACGGAAATCATAGGTCAGGCGCGTGGCCGCTGGGAAGTGCTGGATGCGCTGGTGATTCACCGCGTTGGCACGCTGAAACCCACCGACCAGATTGTGCTGGTGATCGTCGCCAGTACCCATCGCGGTGATGCTTTTGCTGCCTGCGAGTTCATCATGGATTATCTGAAGACTCAGGCGCCGTTCTGGAAAAAGGAAATCACGCCGCAGGGTGCACGCTGGGTGGATGCGCGGGTTACTGACAGTCGCGCTGCTGAGCGATGGGGCTCTATTGAAAAAAGCTGAGTCTTTCCGCAATCATGGTAGCGTGAGCCATTTGACTGAATTCGTACTTTGTGAGATTCAGGTATGAGTATTTCAAGGTTTTGCAGTGCAAGATCCGCCACGATCTGCGTCTTACTGTTATCTGTAGTGTTTGAGTCGCCGCTGGCGGCACAGTCAGCTGGTGTGCGTAAGGGGGGTGTTGAGGCGCGCGGGGCATTTGAGGGGGGCGGCTCGTCTCAGATTTCATTTGATGGAGTTGAACGTCGCAACAATGTCATCAAAGCCACCGCTCTCCGGCCGAGATTCCCTGAGGGTAGTCAGTGCGAGCCGATTTCCTCACCATTTGGATCTGCAACGCGTTATGACGGTAGCTATCGAAGGGGTGATCGAAACAGTGGTTTGCATGGTGGTATGGACATCAGTCTTCGAGAAGGTACTCCCTTGCTTGCAATTGCTGCCGGTGAAGTAATTGCCAGCGGAGAGGGTGGTCGCTTGGAAGGGTTTTTTATCTGGTTACGACACTCTCCTGATGATACGGATTTGCCATTCTGGACTTACTCAAAATATCAGCATCTTCTAAAACAGTCAGAACTTCAGATCGGAGCTCGTATTAATGTGGGTGAGGTAATTGCCTTGTCAGGCGGGACAGGAACAGTCGGGGGGCATTATGGTTCAAGTGGCTACCCACATTTGCATCTGACGACTTTTTACTCTAACGAGTCAGTTTACTCGGTACGCGGAGTTTACAATTCGATGGTTTTTGTTAAGCAGTCAGTGATGGGGGATCCACTGCTACTCTATACGTCTGGTTTGAAAGATCTGGATGATCTCCGCGCTTTTTCCGGCAAGGAGTATGTGGATGTTGGAATTGTCGATTCAAAGGGGGCGATATCACCCTCCGGCAGTAAAAGAGTGTGGCCTGTCAGCTGTCGAAAACAGTGAAATGATCGTATTAACACGCTGTCTTTTCAGTGCTTTGAAAACCTGCAATGAGCTGGCATTAAATACATGCCAATCTTTGTCAATTGGTGGTGCAAGGCTAAAACTTTAGGGCCGGTCATCCATACTGCGTAAACGGCGTAAACTATCAGCAATGAATTGCATCAATCGAAGTGCTAATCCGGTTTTCTGCACTAGAAAACGGAAGAGTTTTTCGTTGATTCTGGTTAGGCGGCAAGGTTTTTTGGCGATTGGTCGACGCTTCCTGGTGCATTATCCAGTAGCGCCATATCGCCAAACACATCGTCGGGCCCCAAAGTATCGATCAGGCGGCCTTTGACCGGCAGTTCGACTTTTCCCTCAAGCACCCGTGCATGATGTCGCAGTCATCGTCATCGAGAATACTGGCCATCCTGCCGCGACGGCGAATGTGTTGGTTTCATTACGGAAAATATCCATGGTGACCATGCACAGCGCGCAAATACGAAGAAGCTATAACACTGTCAT
>JAURHM010000058.1 GCA_030833315.1 Burkholderiales bacterium | reverse complement strand
TGGGCCGAGCGCGAAGCATCAGGTGCCCGCACGCAGACGCCGCTGCATCCGGATGTCATTTACTCGGAACTGCGCAAGGCGGCGCCGCGTAACTCAATCTTCACGCTCGATGCCGGCACCACCGGTTTCCAAGCCACTGACCAGCTACCCTGTTACGAAGCACCCTCACTGCTGACCCCGCTGGATTGCGGCATGGTCGGCTTTTCCTACTCGGCGGCCATCGGCGCCAAGGTTGCCGCGCCGCACCGTGCAGCGATTTCGCTGATGGGCGACGGCGGTTTCGGCATGACCATGGGTGAGATGACCACCGCGGTGATGAGCAACATCCCGGCGATCGGCATCGTCATGGATAACGGCACCTGGGGTTCGGAGATCGCCTATCAGCGTGATTTCTACGCCGGGCGTTATATCGGCGCACATGTGCACAGCCCGCGCTTTGACGAGGTAATGAAACTCACAGGCGGTAATGGTTATCACCCGACGGCGCCCGGTGAAACCGCCGATGCCTTGCGTGATGCTTTGAAAGCCGGCAAGCCGGCGATCATCCACGTCAAGGTCGATCCCGAAGCGACGATCAGTTTCCGCAAGGACGCGCTGCAGAAGCGCGCCTGAGAAAAAGGCGGCGGAGAAATCCATGAATCTGCAGATCACCGCGGTGCACATCATGGATTTTCTCGGCGTCGCCGTGTTCGCCGTCAGCGGTGTACTGGCAGCGGGGCGCAAACACCTCGACTGGTTTGGTGTGCTGGTGATTGCGATGGTCACTGCGGTCGGTGGCGGCACGCTGCGCGACCTGCTGATCGACCGTCCGGTGTTCTGGCTGATTGATACCAGTTTTCTCTGGGTCATTATCGCGGCGACGCTGATGACGATGGTGGTCGTGCGTATCCGCAACATTCCCTTGCGCGCATTGCTGGTGGCCGACGCGCTCGGTCTCGCCCTGTTCGCGATCAGTGGCGCACGTATTGCCGAAACCGCCGGTTACGGCGGCATTGTCGCCGTCATTCTCGGCACGATGTCCGGGGTTGCCGGCGGCGTGCTGCGCGACATGCTGATCGCGGAAATCCCGCTGCTGCTGCGCGACGGCGAAATTTACGCGACCGCTGCGTTGCTCGGCATCATCGTTTATCTGGGATTGCAGGTGGCAGGGCTGGAGCGCACGACGGCCGCCTATTTCGGCATGGCCGTCATTGCGGCACTGCGATTTACCGGGATTTTTCTCGGACTGCGGATGCCGGCGCTTCGCCTGGGTGAATCACAGGACAAGAAGCAGGGCTAGAAGCGAAATCGCCTTCGTCGATCCGCGATCAGTGCAGGTGGCGGTTGCGCGGATGCAGCGGAATCACCGTCGAGCTGGTGGTGCCCGCCGGTTCATTCGCCGGTTTTTCCGGTTTGTGCGCGTCAAACATTCGCGTCACCATCTCGGTGACCTGTTCGACTTCCGTTTTGCCGATGTGGCGTGACAGCATGTGGCCGAGATCCTCGACCACGCACTGGCGGCGGAATTCATGGATGGCTTCCGGCGTCGGGCCGACAAAGAACTGGTAGAACTCGTCTTCGCCGCTGTCGGGGTAATAGGTGACTTCGACTTCGGAGGCGTATTCGGTCAACGGGCCCAGGCTGTTGCAGGCTTCGGTCAGTTTGTTGTGAAAACTGCGGCCGACTTCACCGGTCCAGCAGAAGCTGACCACGCGTTCGGCGGCTTCATAAATAATGCCCGGTTCATCGCGTTCGAGGCTCTTCGCATCGGCGAGATGGTCTGCATCCACGTAATCAAGCCAGGGGCGCAGCGCGAGTTCGACCTGCGCCAGGCGCACGCCTTTGCACAAGAATACGCTGCCGTGGACATGGACTTCGGTTTTCATTGCGGGAGACTCCGGTGCGGGTGCAGGAGCAGATGTTGTGATCCTGCGGGGGACGCAAGGATAACACACCCGGCCAGCGGTATGAAAAAATATCAATAAAAACAATATTTTACGAGCGCCACCTGGCGATTTTCAGCTCCGCTAAGCTTCGCGAAACAGCCGTCCCGCGCCGGCAACGGCGTCGCGGTTTCCGGTCAAGCGCAACATGCTCCACATCGACGCCTGATTGCTGGTGATCACCGGCTTGCCGAGTTCCTGCTCGAGCGCCTCGATGACGTCCAGGGTGCGCAGGTTTGAGCAGCCGATGAATATGGCCTGGGCTTCGGCGCGATTGACCTGTTTCGCCAGCGCAGCAACGCGCTCCGGCGTGACTGCCGCATGGGCCTGGGTGCCGAATCCTTCTATGGCCAGCACTGAGAAACCCGCGGCTTCCAGATACTGCCGGGTTCTTTCGTTGAGCCAGGGTTCGTAGGCCGTGGCGACTGCAATGCGCTGCGCGCCCATTGCATTCAGCGCATCGGTGATTGCCGATGCCGACGTTGTACCCGGGATGCCGGTCAGGGCCCTGATTCCGGCATTCATGTCACGGTCGTATTGCGGCCCCTTCAGGAAGCCGCCGGCGGTGCAGCCGTAGCAGATGACATTCACCTTGGCGTGAGCCAGCAGTCTCGCGGCCTCGGGTACCTGCGTGCCCATCCACATCAGGTTTTCTTCAGTGTCCGCGGTGTGCGCGATGCGCTGGGTATGTACGGAGATTCCGCCACCCGCCATGCGCTGCGTCTCGTATTCCATCACGGTATTCCACGAGGGCACGATCAGCCCCAGTTTGTGTCGCCAGATATTCAAATGGTTCTCCCCTTGAGCTCAGTGCGTCGCCTGTTCAGGCATCCGGTTGACGCGCTTGAATGCATTCACCTACCATGAATCCATAATACAGGCATAAAAGGGGGGGGCGGCAATGAAACAATCATGCTCACGGCGTGTCGCCATTGCAGTCTGTGGCCTGGTGTTCACCGGCCTGTCTGTTGCGCAACCGGTTGCAGCGCAGTCTTATCCGGCGAAGCCGGTGCGAATCGTCGTGCCTTATCCGCCCGGGGGCGTGACTGACATACTGACCCGCATTGTCGGCCAGAAGCTGACCGAAACCTGGCGTCAGCAGGTGATCATCGACAATCGCGCCGGCGGCAGCGGCAACATCGGCGCCGAGCTCGTGGTTCGTTCTCCGGCCGACGGTTACACGCTGCTGTCGGCGTCGACCGTGCATACCGTCAACCCCAGTCTTTATGCCAAGCTGTCATACGATCCGCTGAAGGATTTCACGCCGATCACGCTGATGGCCCAGGTGGCGAATGTGCTGGTGGTGCATCCGTCGCTGCCGGTCAAGTCAGTCAAGGAATTCATTGCTTTTGCCCGGCAGCGTCCGGGTCAGCTGCATTACAGCTCCGCGGGCAACGGCAGCGCGCCGCACCTCACGGCGGAGCTGTTCAAGATGAAGACCGGCATTAACCTGGTGCATGTGCCGTACAAGGGCGCGGCACCGGCGATGAGCGATCTGCTCGCAGGTCATGTCGTGCTGACCTTCGCCACCGCGCCTTCCGGAGTGCCGCCGGTGCAGCAGGGCAAATTGCGCGCCCTGGGGGTCAGCGGTGCGAGCCGCATGGCGGCGTTGCCGGATGTGCCGACGATTGCCGAGGCGGGCGTGCCGGGTTATGAAGCCGTGGGCTGGAACGGGCTGGTCGGACCGGCCGGCCTGCCGCCTGCGATTGTCGGCGCGATCAACGTCGAAGTCGGTCGCATACTCAAGGCGCCGGATATCCACAAACGCCTGGTCGATCTCGGCGTGGAGCCGCGTATCAGCACAGCCGGCGAATTCTCGACCTTCCTGAAGGATGAAGTCACCCAGTGGGCGAAAGTGGTGAAGGAGTCGGGCGCGCGCGTCGACTGAGTCGACGGGGCCAAACCGGGTAAAACTAGAGTAGGCCGAGCTCGCGCAGCAGCGTATCCATGAGCACGCGCTCATGGTCCATCAACGCCAGAGTGGCCTGACTGTCGGTGTAGGTGTTGGCCCAGTAATGGTGTTCCAGTTCGGCGTTCCACGCGGCGCTTCGGGTCGCGGTTTTCAGTGCGTGATCCCAGAACGCTTTTTGCTCAGGCGTGATGCCGGCGGCGCCGATCACGCCGCGCCAGGTGCCGATCACGCAATTCACGCCGAGTTCGGTCCAGGTCGGAGTATCCGCATAGAGTTTGGGCAGGCGCTGCGGCGAGGACACGGCGAGCGCACGCAGACCGCGGCTTTCCAGTTCGGGAACCGCACTGACGGCAGTGATGGCGACGACTTCAGCCTTGTGCGTCATCACATCCGCCGCGGCGTAGCGTGCGGAATCAAAGACATGCAGGTTGAGTTTTTTCGGGTCGCCGCCGGCATGGCGCGTGAGCTGGGCCAGCGCCATGTGGTTGATGTTGCCAATGGCGGTAGCCATCGCGATCACGGTGGCCGCGGTATCGCCGCCGAGGCGCGCCAGCAGGTCGGCGCCATTGCGCAGCGGTGAATCGTCAAGGACGAGGAAGGCGATGTATTCGGTATAGAGATTGGCCAGCGGCGTCAGCGCGCGGTCATCGAAAGTGCTTTCGCCGAGCAGCCGATTGGTGAGGATGGTCGGCGAATTGATGGCCAGAACATGCGGGTTGCCGGGAAATTTCGCGAGGTAATCCCAGGCATTACCGCCGCCGCGTCCGGCGATGTTGGTGAGCTTGACCGGCACATCGATCAGGCCTTCCGATTCCAGCACCTTGAGCAGCGCGCGCGCAGGCCGGTCCTGGCCGCCGCCGGCGGGTGTGCCCGCCACGAGTTCAACGGGGCCCGTCGGACGCCAGCTCATGCTGCCGCCTTCGTGTTCTGCGCAGGCACAAAAAACACCAGCAGGTTGGCAGCGATGATGGTGCCGGCGAGGAAGTAGAACGCCGTGTAGACATTCCAGGTATCGGCAATGAGGCCGAACAGGGCCGGCCCGATGCTGCCGCCGATCGACAGGATGGTGAACTGCAGGCCGACGCCGGTGCCGGCGAGACGCTTCGGCGTGTTCTCGACCGCCCAGGCCTGCATCACCGGACGCATGGCGTAGAGAAAAAAGCCGACCAGTGCGACAAACAGAATGAAGAGGAATGATTGACCGGCGAAAACCATGCCGATGATTGTGACGCCGGTGAGCAGCATGCTCGACAGCACGACTTTCTGGCGGCCGATCTTGTCCGAGAGGTGGCCGGCTATCGGTCCCGCGATCAACCCGGCGATCTGCAGCACGGTCATGCACACGCCGACGGCAATCGGTGAATAACCCTGTTCGTAAGCGAGATAGACCGGCAGGAAGACCAGCAGGCCGGTCTGGGTCAGCGTGCGGAATCCGGCGCTGATGCAGATCAGCATCAGCGCGCGGTCGCGGATCAGGCTCATCAGGTCACTGAGGTACTGGCGAAAGCTCCATGGCGTCTTGCTGCCGGCGTTGACATGATCATCTTCTGCGCGTGAGGTGTTCAGTGCACCGACCAGCATTACGATCAGCGCCGCCATCACCAGACCCGGCACGATGTTGATTACAACGACAGCGCGCCAGCTGAACCAGGCGAGCAGTGCGCCGGCTGCCAACGGTGCGAGGGCTTCGCCGACATTGCCGCCCATGCCGTGGAAGGACAGCACCAGTCCCTTGCGCAGCGGATACTGGTGGGCCAGCGTCGGGATTGCTGCGGGATGCCACAGATTGTTGCCGATACCGACCAGCATCACGCAAACCACCAGCATCCACATGCTGTGAGTCAGGCTCATCAGCGCATACGGAAAGCCGACCCAGAACAGCGAGGCGGCCATCAGGTAACCCTTTTTGCCGATGGCGTCGACGATCATGCCGCCGGGCAGGTTGGAGAGTGCGCCGGCGATGTGCTGCGCGCTCATCAGAAAACCGATTTGTGTATAGGAGAGACCGAGTTCCTTGCCGATCAGCGGCAGCAGGATATAAAACGTCGCCGGATACCAGTGGGTGAGGCCGTGACCGGCGGAAATCAGCCAGACATCACGGAAGGGGCGGGCAGGTAAAGCGTCGGCGGCAGTGGTGCTCATAATATGGTCTCAAGCGGGTATGAAGTCAGTTTAGCACGCGGCTTTGCGCGAAAGCCCCGCGTATAATCGGCGCCTCTCCCGCAATACAACACCTGAATCCGGCCTCTCATGCGCACCGACATCGAACGTTTCTTCAGCCCTGAATCCATTGCCATCATCGGCGCCTCCCAGGACCTCGTCACCATCAGCGGCCAGCCGCTGAAACACCTGCTGAGCCACGGCTACAAGGGCAAGCTTTACCCGATCAATCCGAAGTATCAGGAAATCTCCGGTGTCAAATGCTGGCCGTCGCTCGAGTCGCTGCCGGAAGTGCCGGAACTCGCGCTGATCCTGGTCAATGCGACGCGAGTGGCCGATATGCTGACGCTCTGCGGCAAGCAGGGCGTGCCCTATGTGATCATTTTCAGTTCCGGTTTTTCGGAAACCGGCGGCAGCGGGGTGGCGATGCAGCAGAAGCTCGCCGACATCGCGAAGGAATACAACATCGGCGTCATCGGTCCCAACTGCCAGGGCATGATCAGCCCGCCGGATAACGTCTATGCCGGTTTCGGCTCGATCTTCAATGCCGATTACACCGCGGGCTCGGTAAGCATGGTGTCGCAGTCCGGCGGTTTCGGTTTTTCGGTGATGAACTTGTCTTCGCTCGACGGCGGTCTGCCATTCCGCCAGATGGTGACCACCGGCAACGAGATCGGCGTGTCGACGCTGGATTTCATCGACTATTTCATCCGTGATCCCCATACCGACATCATCGGCGCCTATATTGAAGGCGTGAAGGATGCGCGACGCATTCTTGACGTGGGTGACAAGGCGTTGGCTGCCGGCAAGCCGATCCTGATGTGGAAGGTCGGCAACACCGAGCAGGGGCAGAAGGCTGCAGCTTCGCACACGGCGAACCTCGGCGGCGCGATGGCGCTGTACAAAGCTGCGTTCAAGCAGAAGGGCATTATCCAGGTCGACGACATCCAGGATCTGGTGGATTACGGCCATGCGTTGCGCAGCAACCGTCTGCCGCGCGGCAACCGGGTGGCGATCATCACCATTTCCGGCGGCGCCGGCATCCTGATGACGGATGAAATTGTCGCGCGTGGCATGCAGATGGCGCAGCTGGCGCCGGACACTGTGGCCAAGCTGAAAGAGTTTGTGCCGTCCTTCGGTTCGGTCGGCAATCCGGTCGACGTGACCGCAGCGATTTTCAACGACCTGTCGCTGATCAACCGCACGCTGCAGGCGATCAATGACGATCCGGGCGTCGACTGCATTGCGATGATCAATGCCTCGCTGCAGGGCGAGATCGCGCTGAATGTCGCCAATGAAATCGTTGCCGTCGCCACCAAAACCGACAAACCGATTTACATTTCGTGGAGCGCACGCGACGCTGTGGCGCCTGAAGCCTATGCGGTCCTCGATGCGGCGCGCATTCCGCACTACAAATCGCCGGTTCGTGCTGGTCGTGCGCTGGCCGCGGTGTCCTGGTATGCCGAGGCCAAGCGCCGCAATGCCGCACAGAAAAACGACAAGGCTCCGGTAATCAGCAAACCGGCGGCGCAGGCGATGCTAAAGGGCAAGACTGGTGATGTCGCTGAATACGCGGCCAAGCAGGTGCTTGCCGAATACGGTATCTCGGTGACACAGGAACAACTGGCGACCAGCCGTGATGCGGCTGTGGCTGCCGCGCAGAAAATCGGTTTCCCCGTGGCGATGAAAGTGCAGTCTCCCGACATTTCGCACAAGACCGAAGCCAAGGCAGTGCGCTTGGGTGTCGCCGATGCCGCCGGTGTTGCCGCGGCCTACGACGAGATTCTGAAAAATGCCAAGGCCTACAAGGGTGATGCGCGTATTGAAGGCGTGCTGGTGCAGGAAATGGTCGGCGGCGGCATTGAAGCCATCATCGGCATTACCAACGACGCCTTGTTCGGACCTGCAGTGATGTTCGGCCTCGGTGGAATTTTTGCCGAAGTGCTGAAGGATGTGTCTTTCCGTCTCGCGCCGATCACCCCGGCGATGGCGCGCGAGATGGTCGAAGAGATCAAGGGTTATCCGGTGCTCGCCGGCGCGCGCGGCAAACCCGCGGCCGATGTGGATGCGCTGGTCGATACGCTGGTGAAACTGTCAGCACTGGCCGTCGACCTGAAAGATTCGGTAGCTGAACTCGACATCAATCCTTTGATCGTCATGCCCAAGGGTAAAGGCGTCAAGGCTGCGGATGCATTGATCCGCATGAGAGGCTGATCATGGCTGTTTCCCAGGAAGTGAGGTTGCTTTGCGACGAGGTCGCGAAATTCGTGCGCGATGAAGTCGATCCGCGTTCGCGCTGGATTGAGGAAAACGATGCGATCCCCGACGACCTGATGCAGCTGGCCCGCGACATGGGGCTGTTCGGTCTGACCATTCCCGAAGAGTACGGCGGCAGCGGCCTGGATCTTGCCGGCAAGTGCGCGATCGAGGAAGTCATGGGGCGCACCAACTACGGTTTCGCTACGCTGATTGGTAACCACACCGGTATCAGCACTACCGGCATCACTTCGCTGGGTAATGCCGAGCAAAAGCAACGGTTTCTGCCGAAGATGGCCAGCGGCGAATGGGTCGGTGCCTTTGCGCTGACTGAACCGCAGGCCGGTTCCGAACCGGCGTCGATGCGCACGATGGCAGTGAAAAAGGGCGACCGTTATGTACTGAACGGCGAAAAAATCTACATTACCAATGCCGGCCCCGCCCACGTGTTCACGGTGATGGCAATCACCGACAAGTCGAAGGGCATCAAGGGCATCTCGGCGTTTGTCGTCGAACGCAATACCCCGGGCTTCAGCGTCGGCAAGAACGAACTGAAAATGGGTATGCATGGTTGCACCACGGCGCCGTTGTCCTTCACCGACTGCGAAGTGCCGGCGGAGAATCTGCTTGGCGCCGAAGGCATGGGTTATGTGCAGGCGATGAAAACGCTGACCGCCGGGCGTGTCACAGTCTCAGCGCGCTGCTGCGGCATGATGGACAAGCTGATCGACCAGACCGCGGAGTATATGAAGACGAGGACCCAGGGCGGCAAACGGCTGGCCGATCACCAGGGCCTGCAATGGATGCTTGCCGACATGGCGGTGGCGCGCGATGCGGCACGCGGCCTCACCTACCGTGCGATCGATACCCTGATGCGCGGTGAACGCGGCACGATGGAAGCGTCGACGGCGAAAGTGTTTTCCACTGAAGCGCTCGGCCGCGTGGTCGATGCCGCGGTGCAGATTCACGGCGGCATGGGTTATATGCGTGAGGTCGGTATCGAAACGACCTTCCGCGACGCACGCATCGTGCGCATCTACGAAGGTACCTCGGAGATCCAGCGCAACATCATCGCCGGCCTGCTGCTCAAGGATTAATCAGCCTTAAGCGAAAAGTAATCCAATAAAAACAAGGAGTTACTGATGTCCTCTGTCAAGGAACTGTTTGACCTCTCCGGTCACGTGGCTGTGGTCACCGGCGGCGCCACCGGCATTGGCCTCCAAATGGCGAAAGGGCTGGCCGAAGCCGGCGCTAATATCGTGATCTGTTCGCGACGCCTCGATGTCTGTGAGCAGGCAATTGCTGAAATCGAAAAAATCGGTGTGCAGGGGCTGGCGGTCGCTTGCGATGTCACCAAAGCTGATCAGGTTGAAGCGCTGAAAGACGCTGTGCTGAAAAAATTCGGCCGCGTCGACATCCTCGTCAACAATGCCGGCCGTGCCTGGGTGGCGCCGCCTGAAGACACGCCGCTGGAGCGCTGGCAGCAGGTTTTCGATCTCAATATCACCGCACCTTTCCTTTGCGCGCAGGCTTTCGGCCGCGAGTTCATCAAGCAAAAGCGCGGCAAGATCGTCAACATCGCGTCGATCGCCGGCCTCGTTGGTCGCAATCCCGCAGCTTACAACTCGATTGCCTACGGTTCGAGCAAGGGTGCGCTGGTCAATTTCACGCGCGATCTCGCGGTGAAGTGGGCGCAGCACAACATTCAGGTCAATTGCATCTGCCCGGGATTCTTCGTGACCCCGATTAACGAAAAGATGTACGTGAAGAACAAGGAAAACGTCGAGCGCGAGATTCCGCTGAAGCGCACCGGCGGCCCGGATGACCTCAAGGGCATCGCCGTGCTGCTGTCTTCGGGCGCATCCAATTTCATGACCGGAGCGATCATTCCGGTCGACGGTGGATCGGTGGCCTGGTAGGGCGCCATTCAACCTCTGCGCTTTAATTGGAAATGAAAAGGGCTCCGCAAGGAGCCCTTTTCGTTGGCGGTCGTCGTTCAGCTTGGCTGTATGCCTGCAGCCCGGATCACCTTCCGCCACTTGTCGATTTCGCTTTGCATGTATTTGCTGAATTCAGCCGGGCTGTTGCCCACCGGATCCGCACCTTCACGCGTCAGGCGCTCGTTCAGATCCGGACTTTTGAGTCCGGCCACGACTTCGGCATTGAGCCGGTTGACGATATCCAACGGTGTGCCGGCTGGCGCGACCAGTCCATACCAGGTCGACGATTCGTAACCCTTGATGCCGGCTTCGACCATAGTCGGCAGTTCCCTGGCCGCCGGTGAGCGTTGCGCTCCGGTTACTGCAAGCGGAAACAGCCGCTTGTTGGCGACCTGTGCCATGCCGGAGGCGATGCTGGCGAAAACCATTGTGACCTGGCCGCCGACGACGTCCATCATCGCCGGCTGCACGCCTTTGTACGGGATATGCAAGATGTCGATCTGCGCCAGCATCTTGAATAGTTCGCCCGACAGGTGTCCGCCGACGCCGTTGCCTGCCGACGCAAAAGTCAGTTTGCCCGGCTGCTTTTTCGCCAGCGCCACCAGTTCTTTGACCGATCGGGACGGGATGGACGGGTGTACCAGCAGCACCAGGTTCTGTGTGGCGACCAGAGTGATCGGCGCGAAATCCTTCACCGGATCATAAGGTAGTGATTTGTACAGACTGACGTTGGTGGCGAGCGATGCGATGGTGCCCATCATCAGCGTGTAGCCGTCGGGCGGAGCTTTCGACACCAGCTCGGCGGCGATTGCGCCACCGGCGCCGGGCCGGTTATCGACCAGTACCTGCTGACTCCACTTTGAAGACAATCTGGGTGCGATGGCCCGTGCGAGCGTGTCGACGCTGCCACCGGGTGTGCTGACGACAACGATGCGCACGGGTTTGCTCGGATAGGTCTGCGCCGCTGCCGGCAAAGCCACAGCCAGCGTTGCAGCAATCAGCAATGCGGACAGGTTACGCATGAGTGCCTCCTCGTTTAATCGGCGCATTGTAGACCTGCCGTATTGCCTTTGCGCCTGCGGAGTCCATGATCCGGTAATTCAATGCCGGCGTATTGTCCGGGGTTCTACAATCAGCGGCATTCACTGATACGGAGGAGCGCACCATGACGAGCCGCGGCAAGCAGTTCAAGGACTTGATGCACGCAAAGGAAATCCTGATCCAGCCCGGTGTTTACGACGGCTACAGCGTGCGGCTGATCGAGCAGGCGGGATTCAAGACCGCATCGATTTCCGGAGCCGGTGTTTCCGAAAGCCGCATGGGTTGGGCTGATCGTGGCGTGATGACCTTTGAAGAGAACCTCAACAATGCGCGGCGGTTGGCCGACTGCTCGGATTTGCTGCTGCGCGCCGATGCCGATACCGGTTACGGCAATGCGATGACCGTGCATTTTGTGGTACGCGCCTTCGAAAAAGCCGGTGTTGCTGCGCTGATGATCGAGGACCAGGTCTGGCCCAAGCGCTGCGGCCATATGGCCGGCAAGGCCTGCATCCCCGCCGAGGAGATGGTGCAGAAAGTCAAGGCTGCAGTGGATGCACGTCGTGACAACGACTTTGTCATCGTGTCGCGTACCGATGCCGCCGGTCCGCACGGCGTGGACGAGGCGATTCGGCGTCTCAATATGTATGCCGAAGCCGGTGCCGACGTGATGTATGCCGATGCGCTGCTGTCTAACGAAGACATCGCCAAGGTGGCGAAAAGCGTGCCGAAGCCGCTGATCGTCAACATGGGCCTCGGCATGCGGCCGCGCAAGACCACGCCGTTGATGAGCCCGAAGCAGTTGCAGGATATCGGTGTTGCCGGCGTCAGTTATCCGCGCCTGCTGACCACGGCGGCCCTGCGCGGCATGATGAATGCCCTGGCGGTGTTCAAGGAGGAAGTCGTCGGCAAGAACATCGTGGTCGATCGTACCGACCTGCAGGTCGGTTTCGAGGAACTCAATGACCTGATGGGCATGAAGTTTCTTGATCAGCTGGAAGAGAAATACAAAGGCGGCTAGGGATGTGATCCCTCATCCCCGCCCCTTCTCCCCGCGGGAGTAGGGTGATTGCGGGTGCAAACGAACTCAATTCGTTTGCACAGGTGTTGATTGCAGGAGCGCATGATGGGCATGACCATTGCAGAAAAAATCCTTGCGGCCAAAAGCGGTCGCAAGGCCGTGGTGCCGGGCGATGTGGTCACGGTCGATGTCGATACCGTGATCCTGTTCGACAACAACTTCCTGCCGACTAACTGGCGCGACGTCCTCAAAGTCGCCGATCCCGAAAAGATTGTCGTCACTTTTGATCACCGAGTACCGGCGCCAACGCAGCAGGCGGCCGCGGCGCAGGTCACCGGTCGCGCCTTTGTCAAAAAGTTCGGCATCAAGCGCTTCCATGATGTCGGCCACAACCAGGGCATCAGTCACCAGCTGGTGGCCGATTATGGGTATGCCATGCCGGGCTCGGTACTGCTGTGCAGTGATTCGCATACCTGCAGCGCCGGGGTGTTCAACTGTCTGGCGCGCGGCGTCGGCGGTCCCGACATCATTTACGCCGCGATCAAGGGGCAGACCTGGTTCCGCTGCGGCGAAACCGTACGTTATGAGCTGACCGGCAAACTGCCGGCGGCGGTCACCGCCAAGGATGCCTTTCTGCAGATTGCCGGCGTCCACGGCGCGCACGCGACGATGAATGTCGAATACGGCGGCCCGGGTATGGCTTCGCTGTCGATCAATGCGCGCAAGACGCTGACCGCGATGTCGGCGGAACTGTCGGCCGAGTTCGCGACGTTCGAGGCGGATGACGTGCTGGCGGAATGGATGCGCACCCGCAATCCTGCGCCCTTCGTTCCGGTGAAGCCCGATGCCGATGCGAAATACCTCGCAGTTCGCGCCGTCGACCTGTCGGCGCTGGAGCCGCTGGTTGCGCTGCCGGACAGCGTAGTCAACAACTCTCAGCCGGTGGGTCAGGCGAAAGGCACGCGCATTGATCAGGCCTATATTGGCTCCTGTGCCAACGGTACCCAGGACGACATTGAACTCGCCGCTCGCGTTGTCAAAGGGCATCGTGTGGCTTCGGGTGTTCGTTTCATCGTCACCCCGGCTTCGCAAACTGTTTACCGGGACACCGTCGCCAGCGGCGCGATCCAGACATTGCTCGAAGCGGGCGCGATGATTGCGCCGCCGACCTGCGGTGCCTGCGGCGGTGGCCATATGGGTGTTCTAGGTCCCGATGAGGTCTGTATTACTTCCAGTACGCGCAATTTCAAGGGCCGCATGGGCGATCCGAGTTCACAGGTGTGGATGGCGTCGCCGGCGACCGTGGCGGCATCGGCGCTGACCGGTTTCATCACCGATCCACGGGAGTTCCTGCAATGAGCGGCATGATGAAATTCAAGGGGCGGGTGTGGATTGTCGGCGACAACATCAATACCGACCTCATTCTGCCCAACAAGGCTTTTTACCTGACGCATGAAGAGCAGACGCAGTATGTCTTTCATGCCAACCGTCCGGGCTGGGCGCAGCTGGTGCGGAAGGGCGACATCCTGATTGGCGGTCATAATTTCGGCATGGGTTCGAGTCGCGCCGCTGCGCGATCCCTGAAGAATCTGGGATTGGCATGTCTGATTACCGAATCGCTGAATGGCCTGTTCCTGCGCAACTGCGTGAATTTCGCCTTTCCGGCGCTGGAGTGTCCCGGCGTACATGCGGCTTTCACCGAGGGCGAAGAAGCGGAAGTGGAATTCGATACGGCGAAGGTGCGCAATCTGGCGCGCAGCACCGCTTTGCAGGGCAAGCCACTGCCGCCGCAGCTGATGGCACTGGTGCAGGCCGGCGGTGTCTACCAGTTGTTGGAGCAGGAGGGGCTGATTACCCCCAGAAAATAACTTTTCCTGTCGTGGCAACTGGTAGTGTCAGACCGACCACCAATGCCGTAACAGATGAAAAAACCGTCTTGGCAAAACAAACCGACGCTATGTGATCCGGCATGCCGCCGTCCTCGATATTGGCGCCCCAGTCTTTGACGCCGCGGTCGCGGTTCATTGCCGAAAGAACAAGTCCGCCGAAGAATCCCATCAGTGAAGTGGCGAGCGACACCCATATCGCTTCGATGATCGTGAACGGCGTCAACCATGACAGCAGCGCGCCAAGTGTCACCGAGGCGGCTATGCCGCCGATGAAGCCTTCGATCGTTTTGTTGGGTGAAACCTGCGGTGCAATCTGGTGTTTGCCGAAGAGCCGGCTGTAAACGTGGCGCAGGATGTTGCCGCTTTGCACAATCAGTACCAGGAATACGATGGGGAACACGTTGCGCTGTTCATAACCGGGAATGCGCAGACTGAGAAGCGCCGGAATATGCGAAATGCAGAACCCGGTGACCATCAGCCCCCACTGGATCGTCCCGATGCGTTCGATAACTACGCCATGGAGCACTTCATGGATGATTTATCGGCGCAGCGGGCTGGCATTCCTGTGGTCGGCGCCGGCAACTGGGCGCGTCATGCGTCTCAACGGCTTGGGCGGCGAAGCCCAGATCAGCACAAAGTCGGCATGGCTGTTGTGATTGCCGAAGTAGATGAGTTACACCGGTAGGGGCGCGCAGCCGAGCCGGCGCGCCTGGGTGCCGGTAATCAGCCGGGTAAAGTGCGTCAGCGCCCGGGAGACGACCTCGGGCACGGGGTGCTGCATGAAATTCGTCGGCTGCATCCTCTCCGGGGCTGACCGTCCCTGGCTTTTTGTGTTTGTCAGAGCCTGCTCCGCGGTTCACGCATTGTAGAAGAGCGGCGGCGGCTGCGCGGCGTGTCGTCGCAGCGTTGACACCGGCGCTGCGGCATTTGGTATAGTCGCCAGCGCTATTCCGCCCCGGCAGTATTGTCCCGGTTGCGGTCGCCATCCATCCACGGAGGAATCATGTCCAAGATCACCCTGCAGCAGGCCAATACCCTGATTGAAAAAGCCTTTGCCAAGGCGAAGGAAATGAAAGTGAACCCGCTGGCCGTTGTCGTGCTCGACGCATCCGGCCATATCGTTGCCGCTCAGCGTCAGGACAACGCGTCGATGTTCCGCTTTGATGTAGCGCTGGGCAAAGCCTGGGGTGCAGTGGCGATGGGTGCATCCAGCCGCGCGCTGGCCGGCCGTGCCAAGGAAAATCCCAATTTCATGATCACGCTGGCAGCAACGGCACAGGGCAAGTTCCTGCCGCAGACCGGTGCGGTGCTGATCAAGGATGCTGCCGGCAACATCGTCGGCTCCGCCGGCGCCAGCGGCGGCACCGGTGACGAGGACGAAGCCTGCTGCGCCCATGGCGCCGAACAGGCCGGACTCAAAGCCGTCATTTAATTCATTTGGAAACAGACAGACATCATGGCTGAAGCAGAAACCAAGACCAAAGGCGCCATCAAGGCCGGCAACGGCAAGTTCATTTTCCAGATGACCGAGATGGACAAGATCGAAGCCGGCACCGGCTATTCCACTGCATTGGGGCCGGTGATTGAAGGTGATCGCATGCAATGCACGCTGGTGACCAAGGAAAAAGGCACCGGCTCGCGCCCGCATCTGCATCCCAACGAACAGTGGAACTACATTGTCAAGGGCAAGATGCGCGTCAAGGTCGGCGACGGCCCCGAGCAGATCTGCGGCCCTGGCACGCTGCTGTATTTTCCGGCGAACATCGTGCATTACACGATTGCGATGCCCGAGGAGGACGCGATGTTTTTCGCAGTGAAGGATCTGTCGCACGGCATCATCGGCAAGGCGGCTGACGGCACGATGGCCGGCGGCTACTACGATCCCGGCCTCGGCCCGAAGACGGCATAATTCATGCCGCATATTCCACCGGCGTGGCCGGGCATGACGCTGGCCGAGGTCGACACGCCGGCGTTGATTCTTGATCTCGATGCCTTCGAAGGCAATCTGAAGCGGCTGCAGGAGTCAATTGCCGGCCGCAAGATCATGCTGCGGCCGCATGCCAAGAGCCATAAGTGCCCGCAGATCGCCTTGCGTCAAATCGCGCTGGGTGCGGTCGGCGTGTGCTGTCAGAAAGTCAGCGAAGCCGAGGCGATGGTTGAGGGCGGCGTGCCCGATGTGCTGGTGGCGAATGAGGTGGTCGGTATGACCAAACTGCGCCGGCTCGCGGCGCTGGCAAAGCAGGCGAAGGTGACGGTTTGCGCGGACGATGCCGGCAACGTCAAGGACATAGATGCCGCGGCTCGCGAGTTCGGCGTCACCATTGATGTGCTGGTCGAAGTGAATGTCGGCGCCAACCGTTGTGGCGTCGAGCCCGGCGAACCGGCGCTGAAAATTGCCCAGGCCATCGCTGCCTGCAAAAACCTGCGTTACGCCGGTCTGCAGGCCTACCAGGGCGGCGCGCAGCATATGCGCAAGGTCGAGGAGCGCCGCGCGGCAATTGCTGCAGCCGTGGATGGTGTGCAGCGCACGCTGGTGCTGATCGAAAAAACCGGTTTGCCGCGCGGCAAGGTCACCGGCGCCGGAACCGGCACTTATCTGTTTGAGGCGGCCAGTTCGGTATACGACGAGCTGCAGGTCGGCTCCTACATTTTCATGGATGCTGATTACGCGAAAAACGACTGGACCGAAAGCGGCATCCCGCGTTTCGAGCACAGCCTGTTTGTGTGGACCACGGTGATGAGTCGCACGCGGGTCGACGTGGCCATCGTTGATGCCGGACTCAAGGCATCGAGTATTGATTCGGGCATGCCACGGGT
>JAURHM010000020.1 GCA_030833315.1 Burkholderiales bacterium | reverse complement strand
TGTGAGGCAAGGGCGGGGCGCCGAAGGGTTTTTTTTCGGGGGTGGGATCGCTGGTTTTGGGCGCGGCCTCTCCACCTGGCGGGCGCCCGTTTACCCAAAGGGGGGGGGGGGGGGGGGGGAGGCTGCCGATCGATCTGGAGCGAATGATTCGAATCCACCGTCTGCAACACTGGTTCAGCCTCCCGGATCCGTCGATTGGGGGGTCGCTGCAAGATTCGGTGTCGATGCGCCAGCTTGCGGGTATTGATTTGGGTAGCGAGCGGGTTCCTGACGAAACCACCATCATCTGCGCCCCCTCCCCGACCAAGAACAAGGTAAAAGCGCGCGATCCGCAGATGCAGCAGACCAAGAAGGGCAATCAATGGCATTTCAGTATGAAAGCGCACATCGGCACCGCTAGCCAGAGCAAACTCATGCATCCGATGGCATTCACTGCATCCCACGCGCATGACAGCCAGGCCTTGCCGCATCTGCTGCACGGTGCAGAGACGCGTGCCCGGGGTGATTCGGCATACGCAGGGCCTGCCGACATCATCAAGGCGCATGCCCCCGCCCACGCGTTCGACTTTACCCATCACAAGGCCACGCGAAACCATCCGCCCTGGAAGTCCGAGAAGGCGAAGAACACCACGAAGTCGAGGGTGTGCGCCAAAGTCGAGCATGCATTCTGATCATCAAGTGCATCTTCCGATTCGCCAAGGTGCGCTACCGGGGCCTGATTGAGAACGCCAATCGGCTGTTCGTGACCTGTTTATTGGCCCCGAAAACCGCATCACTTTTATCAAGTCGCACATTCATGCATCTACTTTGCATTATCGTAGTTACTTGATCAGGGATTCCTTAAGATTAAACAGCCCGGGGACTCACAAAAAACTGGTTGCTGCATTTGTTGTTCAACGAAACTGCAACGAACACCCCTTAAAAGCAGTTTGCCCCCAACCTCGGGAATAAAGGGCTGCTTTAAGCCCCTCGAATTTCCTTGAGTTTTTCCTCAATCAACTCTTGCAGCCTGGCAAAATCCGGTTCGCCGAGAATCCGCGTAACCACATTGCCCTGCCTGTCAATGACAAAGGTGGTCGGCGTCAGCTTGACCTCGCCGAAAGCCTTGGCCAGTTCGCCCAGCGGATCCAAGACGACCTTGAACGGCAGCCCGTTTTTCTCGGTGTAGTTCAGCACATAGTTCGGCGGATCATGGCGCATCGCCACGGCGATGGTTTCAAAACCCCGGTCGCGGTATTTCATGTGGGTGGCGACGATCTCGGGCATTTCCTTGACGCAGGTGGCGCAGTCCGTTGCCCAGAAGTTGACCAGCACCACCTTGCCGCGCAGGCCTGCAGTGGTGATTTTTTCACCCTGCAGCGAGACAAAAGTCACCTGCGGCGCGGCCGGCCTCGCATTCAGGAAGGCGAATGCCGCAAACGCTATCGCGGCAGCCACCACCGCAGCTAAAATCAGGTTTCCGGTTTTTGTCATGCGCTTTTGATATCCGTATCAACGGCGAACAATAAGTCCATCAGCAATCTGCCCGCGGGGAGCCTCATCATGTTGCGTATTCTCGGATTTCTGCTGTCCTTTGTCATCGGCTCATCGGTCATCGCCCTTCCCGCCGCCGCGGGCGTTGCCGACCTCAGCAATGCCGATGCCGTCAGCGGTTTGAAACAGGCGCTGACCGATGGTTCCGCAGCCGCGGTGAAAATGCTCGGCCAGGACAACGGCTATTTCGGCAACGCCAAGGTCAAGATTCCGCTGCCACCGAATCTGCAGAAAATCGAAAGCGGCCTGCGCGTGATGGGCATGAAAAAACAGGCCGACGAACTGGTGCTGTCGATGAACCGCGCTGCCGAAGCCGCCGCGCCGGAAGCCAAACAGCTGCTGGTCGATGCCGTGAAAAAAATGTCGGTGCAGGACGCCAAGGCCATCCTCACCGGCGGTGACACTGCCGCCACCGACTATTTCCGCCGCACCACCCAGGAGCAGCTGACCCAGCGCTTTCTGCCCATCGTCAAAAAATCCACTGACCGCGTCGGCCTCGCCCAGCAATACAACAGCTTCGCCGGTCAGGGCGCCTCGCTGGGACTGGTGAAAAAAGACGATGCGACGATCGAAACCTATGTTACGCGCAAGGCCCTCGACGGGCTGTACCTGATGATCGCCGAACAGGAAAAGGCCTTCCGCCAGAATCCGGTCGGCGCCACCAGCGACATCGTCAAGAAAGTCTTCGGCGCGTTGCGCTGAACCACGGCGCGGGCCACAAGCCCGCGCTTAGTGGGCTTTATCCCAGTTCGGTCCGACACCGACTTCGACCAGCAGCGGCACCGCCAGCTGCGCCACACCGGTCATCAGCCGGTGCAGTCCGGTTTTGACCGTGGACAGTTCGGCATCCGGCACTTCGAGCACCAGCTCGTCATGCACCTGCATGATCAGCAGCGACTTCATGTTCTGTTCGGTCAGCCACTGCTGTACCTGAATAGTCGCCATCTTGATCAGGTCGGCGGCAGTGCCCTGCATCGGCGCATTGATCGCCGCACGTTCCGCTCCCTGCCGGCGGTTGCCGTTGCTGCTGTGAATTTCCGGCAGCCACAGGCGGCGGCCGAACACGGTTTCGACATAACCCTGCCGGTGCGCCTGTTCGCGGGTCACCCGCATGTATTCGGCAACACCGGGGTAACGCTGGAAATAGCGGTCCATGTACTGCTGCGCGGCGGCGCGTTCGAGATTGAGCTGGCGCGCGAGGCCGAAGGCCGACATGCCGTAGATCAGGCCGAAGTTGATGACCTTGGCATAACGCCGCTGTTCGTTGTCGACCGCCTTCACATCGACGCCGAAAATTTCGGCGGCGGTCGCGCGGTGGATATCCTCACCCGCGGCAAACGCACGCAACAGGCTTTCATCGCGCGAGATATGCGCCATGATGCGCAGCTCGATCTGCGAATAGTCAGCCGAGACAATGTGCGAACCCGGCGGTGCAATGAAGGCTTCCCGGATGCGCCGGCCTTCCGCGGTGCGGATGGGAATGTTCTGCAGATTGGGATCGCTGCTCGCCAGCCGCCCGGTCACCGCAGTGGCCTGACCGTAACTGGTATGCACGCGCCCGGTGCTGCGGTTGACCATGCCAGGCAGCTTGTCGGTATAGGTTGATTTCAGCTTGGCCAGCCCGCGGTAGTCGAGGATCAGCTGCGGCAGCGGATGGTCCAGCGCCAATTCGGCCAGCGACTCTTCATCGGTGGAGGGCGCGCCGGTCGGCGTTTTCTTGACCGGCTTCAGGCCCTTCTTGTCGAACAGCACTTCCTGGATCTGTTTCGGCGAACCGAGATTGAAGGGCTGGCCGGCTTCGGCATGCGCGCGCGCTTCGATGTCAATCATTTTCGCGCCGAACTCGGCCGACAGCTCGGCCAGCAGCATCTGGTCAAGCAGCACGCCGTTGCGTTCCATCGTATACAGCACCGCCATCACCGGCATCTCGATGTCGGCATAGATGTGTTTCAGCTTTTCGTCGTCCGCGATGCGCGGGAACAGGGACTGATGTAACTGCAGCGTGATGTCGGCATCTTCTGCGGCGTATTCGCTGGCGCCTTCGATCGCCACCTGCTCGAAGCCGATGCGTTTCGCGCCTTTACCCGTGATATCATCATAACTTATTGTTTTTATTGATAAAATTCTTTGCGCCATGGAATCCATATCATGCCGCTGGTGGCTTTCCAGCACATAGGACTCGAGCAGCGTATCGTGCGAAATGCCACGCAGCGTGATGCCGCAGTTGGCGAAGATATGCGTGTCGTACTTGATGTGCTGGCCGAGCTTGGCGTGTTTATCGCTCTCCAGCCAGGGCCGCAGCTTTTCCAGCACGCGTGAACGCGGCAGTTGGTCCGGCGCGCCGGCGTAGACATGGCCGACGGGAATATAGGCGGCACGGCCAGGTTCGACGGCCAGTGAAATGCCCACCAGTTCCGCGGTCAGCGGATCAAGGCTGGTGGTCTCGGTATCCACCGCGGTCAGTGTCGCCGCTTCAATGCGTTGAATCCATTCATCCAGCGCCGCCTCGGTCAGCACGGTCTCGTAATGGCGCGGTACTGCAGCAGGCGGCGGCGCGCCAGCTGCTGCCGGCGCGGCTTCGGTTGCGGCGTCTGCGCTGCCGCCATCCAGTTCGCGGCGCCAGGTCTTGAATTCGAAACGGTCGAACAGCGTCGCCAGCGTTGCAACATCCTGCGGCTGCGGTGCAAGTTCTTCGATGCGCAAAGGCAATTCAACATCACATTTGATGGTCAGCAGCTGCTTTGCCTGCGGCAGCCAGTCCAGCGACTGGCGCAGGTTCTCGCCGACGGCGCCGCCAATATCCGGTGCGTTCTTGACGATGTTGTCGAGGGTGCCGTACTGGGTCAGCCATTTCACCGCGGTTTTCGGCCCGACCTTGGGCACGCCGGGCACGTTGTCGACGGCATCGCCGATCAGCGTCAGGTAATCAATCATGCGTTCCGGCGGCACGCCGAATTTCTGCTCGACGCCGGCAATGTCCAGTTTTTCGTTGGACATGGTGTTGACCAGCGTGACCTGCTGCGTGACCAGCTGCGTGATGTCCTTGTCGCCGGTTGAAATCACCACCCGCATGCCGGCCTGTTCGGCCTCTCGTGCCAGCGTGCCGATGACGTCGTCGGCCTCGACGCCCGAGACTTCGATCAGCGGCCAGCCCATCGCCACAATCGCCTCCTTCAGCGGCGCAATCTGCGAAGCCAGCTCATCCGGCATCGACGGCCGGTTGGCCTTGTATTGCGGATACAGGTCGTCGCGGAAGGTTTTACCCTTGGCATCAAACACGCAAGCGCTGTATTCAGCGGGGTAATCCTTGTGCAGGCGGCGCAGCATGTTGAGCACGCCGTAAATCGCGTTGGTCGGCTCACCGCGGCTGTTGCTCAGGTCGCGGATGGCGTGGAAGGCGCGGTAAAGGTAGGAGGAACCGTCGACGAGGAGCAGGGTTTTCATGCAGGACCATGGCCACTGGAATTTGCGGCGGCGGCAGCCGCCCGGAATCGCGCCGATTATCGCAGAGTTCGTGATACGCGCCGCCTTTCAAAACACCGGCGAAAACCGGATAATGCATGAACAACGGAGTTATCCATGCGACGCATTCTGCAACTGACCCAACTGGCCCCACTGGCCCTTCTCCTCGCCGCCTTCGCGGTCGCACTGCCTGTCGTGCCGTCCGCCTTCGCGCAGGACCGCCTGAAGGCACAGCCGATCCCCGAACCGCCGCCGCCTCCGCCGGGCTTTGAACTGGATCCGGCGCTGGAACCGCAGGTGACGATTCTCAAGCGCGGCGAAGACAGCGTCGAGGAGTACCGCATCAGCGGCAAGCTCTATATGGTCAAGGTGACGCCGCCCCATGGCCGGCCCTATTACCTGATTGATGAGCGTGGCGACGGCAAATTCGCCCGCCAGGAATCCCATGACCTCGGACTCCGGCCACCGATGTGGGTGATTCATTCCTGGTAGGTCGTTCCTGTTAGTGACGCGTCGCCGGGATTCCGGCGGCTGATGTGCCCGAACACGAGCGGCAGAAAATCGAACGCTGATCAATACGGTCTTTTTCAATGTCCGTCTTCACCACGGTAACCCCTGACGAACTGCGCCACTGGCTGCAGGATTACAGTGTCGGCGAACTGCGCGACCTGCAGGGCATCAGTGCCGGCATCGAGAACACCAACTATTTCGTCACTACCGACAGCGGCCGTTATGTACTGACGCTGTTTGAAAAGCTGACGCCGGCCGAGCTGCCTTTTTATCTGAACCTGATGGCTCACCTCGCCGGCCGCGGCGTGCCCAGTGCCTGCCCGGTGGCCAATCGCCATGGCGCTTATCTCGGCGCGCTGAACGGCAAACCGGCCGCGCTGGTCTCCCGGCTCGAAGGCCGTGACGTCAGCGAACCGGGCATCGTGCAATGCGCCGCCGTCGGCGCCGTAATGGCGCAGATGCATATCGCCGGACAGTCCTACCCGACGACCATGGCCAATCCGCGCGGACCGCAATGGTGGACCGCCGTGCTGCCGGAAATCCTGCCCTTCCTGCCCGCGTCTGAAGCGGCCCTGCTGCAACAGGAAGTGCAGCAACAAAAGGCCGCCCGTGCGCCCGGACTGCCGCGCGGCGCGATCCACGCCGACCTGTTCCGCGACAACGTGCTGTTTGCCGGTGATGCCGTCGCCGGCGTCATCGATTTTTATTTTGCCTGCACCGATGCGCTGCTCTACGACGTCGCGATTGCCGTCAACGACTGGTGCGTCAATGCCGATGGCGCGCTGGATGCCCCGCGGACCCGCGCCTTCCTCGACGCCTATGCCGCGGTGCGGCCTTATACCGCTGCGGAACGCGGTGCCTGGCCGATGATGCTGCGCGCGGGCGCGCTGCGTTTCTGGGTGTCGCGGCTGTATGATTTTCATCTGCCGCGTGCCGGTGAACTGACCCACGCCAAGGATCCCGGCCATTTCCGTCGCATCCTTGAACTGCGCATCAAAGACGCAACAACGCTGCCCGGCCTCCCTGGCTGAGGACGGCGCCGGCCTCACGCAGCACCTATAATCCGGGGAGGAGGATTGTATGGAAATACGCGTCGTACCGGCCCGCCAGGGTTGGCAATGGATTGTTGAAGGCTTTGTGCTTTTCCGCCGGCAGCCGCTGGTGTGGATACTGCTGCTCGCTGCAATGGCGGTGATCTGGATTGCATCCACCCTATTGCAGCCGATCGGTCCGCTGGCGATCAGCCTGCTGTCGCCGATCTTCCTTGCCGGACTGATGAACGCCTGCCGCGTCACCGACAGCGGCCGTGAACCCGACATCAGCCACCTGTTCAGCGCCTTCCGCAGCCATGCCGCGCCGCTGGTCACCATCGGCGGCGTCTATCTGGTCGGCAACATCATTGCCGTGGGCATCGTGTTCATGATCGCCGGCGGTGACACGATCAGCGCGCTGCTCGCCAAAAACCGCACTGAAGCCGATGTCGCGACGGCGCTGCGCGGTCTCAGCATGGGCCTGGCCGTCGGCACCGCCGTGTTCATGCCGGTGGTGATGGCGGCATGGTTCGCGCCGCTGCTGGTGGTATTCCATGACCTCACGCCGCTCGCCGCAATGAAATCGTCTTTCCTCGCCAGCTGGCGCAACCTGATGCCGTTCACGGTGTACGGCGCAGCGATGCTGCTGCTGTGGATCCTCGCCTCCATCCCGCTGATGCTGGGATTCGTCGTCTTGCTGCCGGTGATGGCCTGTTCGGTGTACACCGGCTACAAGGACATCTATCCGCAGCATGTCACGCTGCCCGCGGCGGAAGACCTCGACGATTAAGCGTGGCTGGCCGCCGGCTCAGGCGGCTTCCAGCTTGGCGTAAGCCAGCGCCAGCCATTTCAGTCCCGAATCCCTGAAGTTCACCTGCACCCTTGCGTCAGCGCCACCGCCTTCGGCATTGACGATGACGCCGGCGCCGAATTTGGCGTGGGTCACCGCCTGGCCGATGCGCCAGGGAAAATCGCGGGACTGCAGGGACGGCGCCGTCGACTGTCCGGAAGGACTGCGTGAGGGCGAACCGTAAGACGGCGACACCTGACGCGCATAAGCCGGCGCCTGCCGCGTGTGGTTGACCCGTTGCAGCAGCGCTTCCGGCAGTTCGCGGAAAAACCGTGACGGTACGTTGTAACGGGTCTGGCCGTGCAGCATGCGGCTTTGTGCGAGCAGCAGATACAGCCGCCGCCTTGCACGGGTCAGTGCGACGTACATCAACCGCCGCTCTTCCTCCACACCTTCCGCCTCGGACATGCTGTTTTCGTGCGGGAACAGGCCTTCTTCCAGTCCGGTGATGAACACCGCGTGAAATTCCAGACCCTTGGCCGAGTGCACTGTCATCAACTGCAGTGCATCCGAACCGGCCTCGGCCTGATGCTCGCCCGCCTCCAGCGCGGCATGCGCCAGAAAAGCGGTCAGTTCATCCATTTCCTCTTCCGGCGGCGTGCCTTCGGCGGGCATCTGCGTCGCGCGTTCCTCGACGAACATTGCCGCGGCGTTGACCAGTTCGTCCAGATTCTCCAGCCGGTCGGCGCCTTCTTTTTCGTTGCGGTAATGCGCAGTGAGCCCGCTGTGCTCGACGACATGGGCAATCACTTCCTGCAGCGGCAGGCCGGCAGTGGCGCCGCGCATGGCCTCGATCAGTTTCACGAAAGCGGCGATGCTCGCGGCCGCCTTGCCCGACAGCGTGTTGGCGCAGGCGGCCGCCCACAGACTCATGCCGCCCTCATTTGCCATGTTCTGCGCCATCCCCTGCAACTGTTCCAGGCTGCGTGCACCGATGCCGCGCGTCGGAAAATTGATCACCCGCAGCAGCGCGCCGTCATCATCCTGATTGGCGACCAACCGCAGATAAGCCAGCGCGTGCTTGATTTCCTGGCGCTCGAAAAAGCGCAGGCCACCGTAAACGCGGTACGGCATGCCGGCAGTGAACAGCGCGTGTTCGATGACCCGCGACTGCGCATTGGAACGGTAGAGCACCGCAATATCGGACAGTCGCTCACCGGCAGCACGCAGACTGCGCACTTCCTCGACGATGTAGGCCGACTCGTCATAATCGGATGCGGCTTCGTACACCCGCAGCGGTTCGCCCTTGTCATCCTCGGTCCACAGATTTTTGCCGAGGCGCTTGCGGTTATGCCCGATCAGCGTATTGGCGGCGTCGAGGATATTGCCGTGTGAGCGGTAGTTCTGCTCGAGCTTGATGATGCGCTCGATGTGAAAATCGCGCTGCAGATCCTGCATATTGGCCGTGGTGGCACCGCGCCAGCCGTAAATCGACTGGTCATCGTCACCGACGGCAAATATCGCATTGTCCTTGCCGGCCAGCAGTTGCAGCCAGCGGTACTGCAGGCGGTTGGTGTCCTGGAATTCATCGACGAGAATGTGGCGAAAGCGACCGGCGTAATGGTCCCGCAACGACTCGTTGCGCGCCAGCAGTTCGTAAGAACGCAGCAACAGCTCGGCAAAATCGACCACTCCTTCGCGCTGGCACTGGCGGTCGTACTCGGCGTAAACCTCAACCATGCGCCGCGAAAAATCATCGTGGGGCTCGACCTTGTCGGCGCGTTTGCCTTCTTCCTTCTGTGCGGCGATGAACCACTGGGCCTGCCGCGGCGGATAACGCTCTTCGTCGACGTTCATGCCCTTCATCAGGCGCTTGACCAGCGCGAGCTGGTCCTGGGTATCGAGGATCTGGAACAGCTGCGGCAGACCGGCCTCGCGGTAATGCGCGCGCAGCATGCGGTTGCACAGGCCGTGGAAGGTGCCCACCCACATGCCGCGGGTGTTGATCGGCAGCATCGCCGAAAGCCGGGTCAGCATTTCCTTCGCCGCCTTGTTGGTGAAAGTCACCGCCAGCACGCTCATCGGACTGATCCGTCCGGTCTGGATCAGCCAGGCCATGCGCGTGGTCAGCACGCGCGTCTTGCCGCTGCCGGCACCGGCAAGGATCAGCGCGGACTGGTGCGGCAGGGTGACGGCTTCGAGCTGGTGCTCGTTGAGACCTGAAAGGAAGGCGGGGGTCATCGTCTGATGCGGAATGGACACGCCGGATTATACGTGACGGACCCCTTCGGCCCGCTGGGAGACAGGCGGAGCGGATATAATCGCGCTTTCCCGATTACCCCCTCCCCGCCGGCATCATGCAGCAAAAATACAATCCGCAGGTCATCGAGCGCGACGCGCAGCAATTCTGGGACGACGCACAGGCCTTCCGTGCCGTCGAAAGCGGCGACAAGCCCAAATACTACTGCCTGTCGATGTTCCCCTATCCCTCGGGCAAGCTGCACATGGGCCATGTGCGCAATTACACCATCGGCGACGTGCTGACGCGCTACCACCGCATGAAGGGCTACAACGTGCTGCAGCCCATGGGCTGGGACGCCTTCGGCCTGCCTGCTGAAAATGCCGCGATGGCCAATGGCGTACCGCCGGCGAAGTGGACTTACGACAACATCGCCTATATGCGCAAGCAGCTGAAGTCGCTGGGCTTCGCCATCGACTGGAGCCGCGAGCTCGCCACCTGCAAACCCGATTACTACCGCTGGAACCAGTGGCTGTTCCTGCGCATGCTCGAAAAAGGCATCGCCTACAAAAGGACGCAGGTCGTGAACTGGGATCCGATCGACCAGACCGTGCTCGCCAACGAACAAGTCATCGACGGCAAGGGCTGGCGCACCGGTGCCACGGTGGAGAAGCGCGAAATCCCCGGTTATTACCTGGCCATCACCAAATACGCCGACGAGCTGCTCGAAGCCCTCGACACGCTGCCGGGCTGGCCCGAGCGGGTCAAGGCAATGCAGGCCAACTGGATCGGCAAGAGCTACGGTGTGCGTTTTGCATTCCCGTACACCATCGACGGCAAGGCGGAAAAACTCTGGGTGTTCACCACCCGAGCTGACACCATCATGGGCGTCACCTTTGTTGCCGTTGCCGCGGAACATCCGCTGGCCACGCGTGCAGCGCAGGGCAACGCAAAACTCGCCGGTTTCATCGCCGAATGCAAGCGCGGCTCGGTGATGGAAGCCGACCTGGCGACGATGGAAAAGAAAGGCATGCCGACCGGCATTTTTGTCGAGCATCCGCTGACCGGCGAAAAGGTCGAAGTCTGGGTCGGCAACTATGTGCTGATGGGTTACGGCGAAGGCGCGGTGATGGCGGTGCCGGCGCATGACGAGCGCGACTTCCATTTCGCCAGGCAGTACGGCCTGCGCATTACCCAGGTGATTGATATACCCGGTCAATCCTTCTCGACCGATGCCTGGCAGGAGTGCTACGCCGACAAGGAAAAAGGCGTCTGCACGCATTCCGGCAAATACGACGGCCTCAATTATGCCGCGGCTGTCGATGCCATCGCCGCCGACCTCGCCGCCAAAGGCCTCGGTGAAAAACAGGTGCTCTACCGCCTGCGCGACTGGGGCGTCTCGCGCCAGCGTTACTGGGGCTGTCCGATCCCGATCATCCACTGCGCCGACTGCGGTGATGTGCCGGTACCCGACAAGGACCTGCCGGTGGTACTGCCCGAAGACTGCGTGCCCGACGGCAGCGGCAATCCGCTGAACAAACGCCCGGACTTTGTCGATTGCGCCTGCCCGAAATGCGGCAAACCGGCGAAACGCGAAACCGACACCATGGATACCTTCGTCGACTCGTCCTGGTATTACCTGCGTTATGCCTGCGCCGACAACAGCACCGCGATGGTCGATTCCCGCGTCAATTACTGGCTGCCGGCAGACCAGTACATCGGCGGCATTGAACACGCCATCCTGCACCTGCTGTATTCGCGCTTCTGGAACAAGGCGATGCGCGATCTTGGTCTGGTCAAGATCGACGAGCCGTTCAAGAACCTGCTGACCCAGGGCATGGTGCTCAACGAAATCTTCTTCCGCAAGCCAGCCGCCGGCCGCATCACCTATTACAACCCCGCTGACGTCGACCTGACGGTCGATGACAAGGGCAACCGCGTCGGGGCGGTGCTGCGCGCCGACGGCCAGCCAGTGGAGTCGGGCGGCATCGGCACGATGTCGAAATCGAAAAACAACGGCGTCGATCCGCAGGCGCTGATGGAAAGCTACGGCGCCGACATCGCGCGTTTTTACATGATGTTCACTGCGCCACCCGAGCAGACGCTGGAGTGGTCGGACGCCAGCGTCGAAGGCGCCTCGCGTTTCCTGCGCCGGGTGTGGTCGCTGGGTTACGAAACCGCGCAGCGCCCCGTCGCGGACATGCCGGCCGCGCTGCCGGCACCGCTGGCCGCCGCACGGCGTGAAATCCATGCCGTGCTGAAGCAGGGCAATTACGACCTCGGCCGTCACCAGTTCAACACCGTCGCTTCGGCGACGATGAAAATGCTCAATGCGCTGGAAGGCGTACTCAAGGGCGGCAACGATGCCGCGGCCAATGCCGTGCTGCGCGAAGGCCTGTCGATCCTGCTGCGCGTGCTGTCGCCAATCACCCCGCACATTACGCACCAGCTGTGGCGCGACCTGGGTTATGGCGAGGACATCCTCAATGCACCCTGGCCCGAACCGGACGCGCAGGCGCTGGTCGAATCCGAAATGGAACTGGTGATACAGGTCAACGGCAAAAAACGCGGCGACATCCGCGTGCCGCGCGATGCCAACAAGGCGGCCATTGAAGCGGCGGCACTCGCCGATGCCGAGGTGCAGAAGTTTGTCGCCGGGCAGCCGGTTAAAAAAGTTGTTATCGTGCCGGGACGCCTGGTCAACATCGTGGTCTGAACCGTGAAAAAAACGCTGACTGCACTGCTTTTTACGCTTCTGTTGGCATCCTGCGGCTTCCAGCTGCGCGGCGCTGCCAATCTACCCTTCGATACGCTGTACGTGCAGGCTCCGGCGAGCTCTCAGTTCGCCAATCAGTTCCGGCGCATTGTGACTTCTGGAAGCACCACCCGGGTCATCGACAATGCCAAGACCGCGGAAGCCACGCTGGTGCTGATCAGCGAAAGGCGTGAGAAAAACATCCTCTCACTGTCAGGCGGCGGCCGCGTCAGTGAATTCCAGCTGCGTTACCTGATGTCTTACCGGATGATCGACCGCAATGCAGTGGAAATCATCCCGGTCACCGAAATCGCGCTCAAACGCGACCTCTCCTACAGCGACACCGAAGCGCTGGGTAAAGAAGCGGAAGAAGCGCTGCTCTACCGCGACATGCAGAACGATGCCGTACAGCAACTGCTGCGCCGCCTGCAGCTGACCAAACTCAGCACGACCCCGGCCACGCCTTAAAGCCTGTCGTAAGCCAGCGCATTCTGCGGTAGCATTGGCGGCAACAATGCGCCTGTCCTCCGAACAACTGGCCGGTCACCTGAAGCGGGAACTGCAACCGCTATACACGGTGTTCGGCACCGAACCGCTGCTGGCTCTGGAAGCCAGCGACCGCATCCGCGCCAAAGCCCGCGCCGAGGGATACACCGAGCGCGAAGTGCTGACCGCTGATTCCGGCTTCAAGTGGAACCAGCTCGCGCTGGCCGGCAGCTCGCAATCCCTGTTCGCCTCGCGCAAACTGCTGGAACTGCGCATCCCCACCGGAAAACCCGGCAAGGAAGGCGGCGAAGCGCTGCAGAACTACTGCCAGTCGCTGCCGCCCGATACCGTCACGCTGATTTACGTGCCCGATCTCGACTGGCGCGGTCAGAAAGCCGCGTGGTTTGAAGCACTGGAACGCGCCGGCGTTGCCGTCGAATCCAAACCCGTGCTGCGCCGCGCCCTGCCGCAATGGATTGCCGGCCGGCTCGGCCTGCAGCAGCAGGAAGCCGACACTGAAACCCTGGATTTCATCGCCGACCGTGTCGAAGGCAATCTGCTCGCCGCCTATCAGGAAGTACAAAAACTGGCGCTGCTGTTTCCGCAGGGCACGATCACTTTCGACCAGGTGCGTGAAGCGGTGCTCGATGTCGCCCGCTACGACGTGTTCAATCTCGGCGAAATCATGCTCGAAGGCGACCCGCTGCGTGTCGCACGCGTTCTCGACGGCCTGCAGGGCGAAGGCACCGCGGCGCCGCTGGTGCTGTGGTCGCTGTCCGAAGAAATCCGCGCCATCGGCAAGATCATCACCGGCATCAACGGCGGCAAACCGGCATCGATGATGATGCGCGAAGCCCGCATCTGGGGCCCGTCGCACCAGAACGCGATGCAGAACAACCTGCGCCGCTTCACACTCGGCCAAGTCACCGAAGCACTGCGCCATGCCGCCGTCATCGACCGCATGGTCAAGGGCCTGATTCGCGGTGATGCTTGGGATGAACTGCTGCAACTGGCGCTGCGGTTTGCACGGAACAATCCGGGCACGGTGAAGGCGCATGCGCCGCGCCGGACTTCGCCGGCAGCGTTTGCAGCACATCCGGCGCTTTTCTGATTTGATTTCATAGGCCAGTTGCAACTTCGCCGGGCGCAGTCCGGCGAGCATTAAAGCCCTCCCTCACCTGCTAGAATCCGTCTCATGGACGTACAAACCTATATGACCGGTGTCGGCAAGGCAGCCCGCGCCGCTTCACGCGCGATGGCGATCGCCGATACCGGCGCCAAAAACAGGGCGCTGCTGGCCATGGCCGATGCGATTGAGCGGTCGGCAGCAACGCTGTTGCGCGAAAACGCCCGCGATGTCGAAGCCGCCAAAACCAAGGGCCTTGATGCGGCATCCGTCGACCGGCTGACGCTGACCTCCAAAACCATCGCCTCGATGGCCGATGGCCTGCGCCAGATCGCCGCGTTGCCGGATCCGATCGGTGAGATCAGTGGACTCAAATACCGCCCGTCCGGCATCCAGGTCGGACAGATGCGTGTGCCGCTGGGCGTCATCGGCATCATTTACGAATCGCGTCCGAACGTGACGGCGGATGCAGCAGGGCTGTGCCTGAAATCCGGCAATGCCGCGATCCTGCGCGGCGGCTCGGAAGCACTGCATTCCAATCAGGCCATCGCCGCCTGCGTGCAGACCGGCTTGAAAGCGGCAGGCCTGCCGGAAACCGCAGTGCAGGTCGTTTCGACGGCGGATCGTGCTGCCGTGGGTGAACTGATCACGATGCAGGACTACGTCGATGTCATTGTGCCGCGCGGCGGCAAGAGCCTGATCGAACGGTTGATGCGCGAATCGCGCATTCCGATGATCAAGCACCTGCACGGCGTCTGCCATGTCTATATCGATGACAAAGCCGATTTCGACAAGGCGCTGCGTATCGCCGACAACGCCAAGACCCAGCGCCTCGGTACCTGCAACACCATGGAAACGCTGCTCGTCGCGCGCGACATCGCGGCCAAAATCCTGCCGCCGCTGTGCAAGATTTACGCCGACAAGAAGATTGAATTGCGCGGCGATGATGCCGCACGCGCCATCGTATCCGGCATGAAAGCCGCGACCGAAGAAGACTGGCACACCGAATACCTCGACGCGATCCTGTCGATTCGCATCGTCGACGGACTGGATGCGGCGATTGATCACATCGCTCGCTACGGTTCGCAGCATACCGACGCCATCGTCACCGAAGACATCACGCGCGCGCGGCGTTTCCTGCGCGAAGTCGACTCCAGTTCGGTGATGGTCAATGCCTCGACGCGTTTCGCCGACGGTTACGAGTACGGCCTTGGCGCGGAGATCGGCATTTCCACCGACAAGATCCACGCGCGCGGTCCGGTGGGCCTCGAAGGACTGACTTCGCTGAAATACGTCGTGTTCGGGGACGGCCAGATCCGCAGCTGATTCCAGTGCCCCCGGCGAGAAACATAAATATCTGTTTTTAAAAGAGTTTTAGACATGAGCCAAACGGTCGAAGTCAAAGTCCCGGATATCGGTGATTTCAAGAGCATCCCGGTCATCGAAGTGCTGGTGAAACCCGGCGATACCGTGAACAAGGAAGATCCGCTGGTCACGCTGGAGTCCGACAAGGCAACGATGGACATCCCGGCTCCGTCAGCCGGCGTAGTCAAAGCGATCAGCCTCAAACCCGGCGACAAGGTGTCGATGGGCACGCTGATCCTGACGCTAGAATCCTCCGGCGCTGCTGCGCCTGCAGCGGCTCCTACGCCAGCGGCGGCAAAGCCCGCTACGCCGGCTGCAACCACGCCCGCAGCAACACCGAAATCCGACATCAAGGCCGACATCCATGCCGAAGTCGTCGTACTCGGCGCCGGTCCCGGCGGCTACACCGCAGCCTTCCGCGCTGCCGACCTCGGCAAGAAGGTCGTGCTGATCGAACGTTACCCGACCCTGGGTGGCGTCTGCCTCAACGTCGGCTGCATTCCGTCGAAAGCGCTGCTGCACATGGCCAAGGTCATCACCGAAGCCGATGAAGCCGCGCATGCCGGCATCACTTTCGGCAAACCGAAAATCGAAATCGACAAACTGCGCGCCTGGAAAGACGGCGTGCTGGGCAAGCTGACCAAGGGCCTGTCGGGCCTCGCCAAGCAGCGCAAGGTGCAGGTCATCACCGGTCGCGGCGAATTCGCCTCATCCAACACGATCCGCGTGGAAACCGCTGACGGGATGAAGACCGTTTCTTTCGACAGCTGCATCATCGCCGCCGGCTCTTCGGTCGCAAAAATTCCGGGATTCCCCTACGACGATCCGCGCATCATTGATTCGACGGGCGCACTGAAACTGGCGACGGTACCGAAACGCATGCTGATCATCGGCGGCGGCATCATCGGCCTGGAAATGGCGACGGTTTACGACGCACTGGGCAGCAAGATTACCGTCGTCGAACTGATGGACGGCCTGATTCCCGGCGCCGACCGGGATGTAGTGCGTCCGCTGGCGAAACGCATCGAGAAGCGCTACGAAAAAATCCTGCTGAAGACCAAGGTTGCGAAAATCGAAGCGCAGAAGGACGGCCTCAAGGTCACCTTCGAAGGCCCCGACGGAAAAACCACTACGGATACCTTTGACGCCGCACTGATGGCGGTGGGCCGCCGGCCCAATGGCCGCGACATCAAGGCGGATGCTGCAGGCGTCACCGTGAATGAGCGCGGCTATATCCCGGTCGACAAGCAACAGCGCACCAACGTACCGCACATCTACGCCATCGGCGACGTCTGCGGCGAACCGATGCTCGCGCACAAAGCCACTTACGAAGCCAAGATCGCCGCCGAAGTCATTTCCGGTCACAAGGCCTTCTTCGACGCACGCACGATCCCGTCAGTGGCTTATACCGATCCGGAAATTGCCTGGATGGGCCTCACCGAAACCCAGGCGCAGGCCCAGGGCATCGAATACGACAAGGCGGTATTCCCTTGGGCCGCCAGCGGCCGCGCACTGGCTACCGGCCGTGACGAGGGCATGACCAAGGCGCTGTTCGACAAAAAAACGCGCCGCCTGATCGGTGCCGCGATAACCGGCGTCAATGCCGGCGAGTTGATTGCTGAAGCCGTGCTGGCGCTGGAAATGGGCGCCGACTCGCACGACATCGGCCTCACCATTCACCCGCACCCGACGCTGTCGGAAACGCTGTTTTTTGCCGCGGAAATGGTCGAGGGCTCGATCACCGATCTCTACGTACCGAAGAAATAAACACCCGGCTCGCATGCGGACAGGCCGTCAATCCCGACGGCATCATCACCTTCATCATCCAGTACAAGATGCGCGCCAGGCACCGGGAACAGCATGAGCAGTGGCTGCGCGATATCGGCCGCGAAGCCGAGCGATGACGGTCATCTCGGCACCAACGTAATCCGCCGGCTGGATGCGATCGGGCTGTACACCATCATCATCCGCTTTGACTGCTACGATCATCTGAAGGCTTGGGTGGAATCCGATGCCTGCCGCAACCATGTGCGCAATGTCGAGCCCATCCTCGTAGGCGGCGACCGCATCGAAATCAAATCCGGACTGGATTTCTGGTTCACGCCGCCCGGCGTGCGCGCGTCCAACCGTTTCAAGCAATTCCTGATCACGTTTTCGGCGATTTACCCGCTGACACGGGTGATTCCGGCCGGGGGCAGCCCGGCGATCGAGGCAATGCCGCCGCCGGGCAATCTGTTCATCAGCCGCTTCCTGGTTGCCTGCATCATCGTCTGGCTGCTGGTTTACGTGATCATGCCGCGTTACACGCGGGCAGTAGCCGACTGGCTGTATCGCTGATCCGGATGCCGTAACGCATTGTGGACACCGTCCCGTCCACTGACTTTGCCGCTTCTCTGCAGTTGCCGCACTTTCCCGCTGGCGTTAGCATCGCATATTGCGCTCCGCCGCAAGTCCACATTAAGGAAATCCCTTGAAGTTCGCATTGACCATCGCCACGGCGCTGGCTTTTTCCGCTTCCGCATCACTGGCGCAAACCTTTCCGTCGAAACCGATCCGCTGGGTAGTACCGTCCTCGGCCGGCGGCGGCAACGATCAATTGGCACGCCTGTTCGGCGCCAAGATCACGCAGAACTGGGGGCAACAGGTCATCGTCGATCTGCGCCCGGGTGCGGCCGGCATCGTCGGCTCGGAAATCGTCGCCAAGGCACCGCCCGACGGCTACACGATTCTGATCGTCGCCACCGGTTATTCGCTCAATCCGAGCCTGTACGCCAGCCTGCCCTACGACACGCTGAACGATTTCGCACGAGTAACCCTGCTGGCCTACTCTCCGAACGTGTTGGTCGTACATCCCTCACTGCCCGTCAGATCGGTGAAACAGCTGATCGCGCTGGCCAAATCGCGGCCAGGTGATCTGAATTACGCCTCATCGGGCGCCGGGACCGGCGGCCATCTGTCGATCGAACTGCTTAAGCATATGGCCGGCATCCAGATGGTGCATGTGCCGTACAAGGGCGCGGGCGATGCGACTGCCGCCGTGGTCAGCGGCCAGGTGCACATGCTGATGACCGCGCCGGGCGCGGCGATCCCCTTCCTCAAATCAGGACGACTGCACGCCATCGCCGTTGGATCCGCATCACGCGTGAAAGCCCTGCCCGAGGTGCCAACCGTCGCCGAAGCCGGATTGCCCGGTTACGCCGTAGAGGGTTATTACGGTGTGCTGGCGCCGGGCAAGACACCGCGCCCCATCATTGACCGGTTGCATGGCGAGATGGTGCGCATCAGCAAACTGCCGGATGTCAATGCGCAAATGGAAGCCAGCGGCTTTGATCCGGTAGCGCTGGGCCCCGACCAATTCACCGAATTCGTCAAAAAAGAACTGCAGAAATGGCCACCGGTGTTCAAGGCGGCGGGCATCAAGTTCAACAACTGATACGGAAGACGCAGGTCTTTGTTTTCCGGAAGGACAACCGATTTACAGGAGACCACAATGGGTCAGATTTATCTCGTAGTGCCTGACGCACCGATCGAAAAAGCGGTGCAGCTGAACGCCAACCGCACCATCGGCGAGTCCGGCATCCGCCTCGGCATTCTCGATAACACCAAGGGCAACGCCGATCATCTTCTGAACATGATCATCGAAGGCGTGAAAAAGGAATTCAAGGTGGATTCTGTGGTGATGACGCGCAAAGCCGCTTCCAGCCGCCCTGCCGCCGAAGACATACTCGACAAACTCGCGAAGGAGGCCGACCTCGTTGTCAGTGCCATGGCCGATTGAGGGTCGTGCACGTCGTGGAGTGTCCACGACATGGCGCAACTGAGAAAGCGCGGTCTGATCACCGCCGTGATCTGTTCCGATACGTTCATGAAGCTGGGCAGCGCGCAAGCCAAGGTGTTTGGCGTGCCCGATCTGCCGCTGCTGGAAATCAAACACCCGCTGGGCGGACTGAGCATGGAAAAAGTACGTGAACGCGCCGACGTGGCGCTGCCGCAGCTGATCCGTGCCATCAAGGCGATCAAGGAAAAGCAGGCATGAGCCTACTCGAAACACTGAAACAGAAACCCGGCGCGCTGGTCGCCTGCGATGATGACCCCGAGGCCGTCTTTGAACTGATGTGCAGCAAGGGCTGGAGCGACGGACTGCCGGTCATTCCGCCCACTGCCGAACGTGTCGAACGCATGCTCGCCTACTGCGATCGCGACCTCGACAAGCCGGTACTGAACATCCCCCCGCGTTTCGGTGCTGCGACGCCGGTGCGCATTGCCGCCAACGCGGTCATGGCCGGCTGCAAACCGGAACATTTCCCGCTGGTGCTGCTGGCGCTGGAAGCGCTGGCTGACGAGCAGTACAACCTCTATGGCACCCAGGCCACGACGCATCCCTGCACGCCGATGCTGATTTTCAACGGTCCGGCGGCAAAAGAAGCAGGCCTCAACGCCGGGCAGAACGCAATGGGCAATTACTTCCGCGCCAATGCCGTGATCGGCCGCGCGGTGCGACTGGCGCTGGTCAATATCGGCGCCGCGATTCCCGGCACCGGCGACATGGCGACGACCGGCACGCCGGCCAAATTCACCTTTTGCGTCGCCGAAAACGAAGAGCAAAGTCCCTGGGACCCGCTGCATGTCGAACTGGGTTTACCGCGTGAATCCAGCGCCGTCACCGTCATTGCCGCTGAAGGCCCGCACAATGTCAACGACCATGAAAGTCTCAATGCCGAAGGCATACTGACCATGGTTGCCGGCACGATGACCATCACCGGTTCGAACAATCCCTACTATCCCGGCCAGCCGCTGCTCGCCTTCGGTCCCGAACATGCCGCCACCGTGGCCAACGACGGCATGAGCAAGGCCGATGTCCGCCAATGGCTGTTCGAGCACGCCACGATGCCGCTATCGCGGTTTTCCAGGGACACCATCGAACGGCGCTTCCGACGCAAGCTGGCCGCCCAGTATGCCGACGCGCCGCTGGACGCGCCGGTGCGCATGTTCGCCAAACCGGAAGACCTGGTGATCATCGTCACCGGCGGCGCCGGCAAACATTCGCAATACGTGCCGACTTTCGGCAATACCCGGGCAGCGACGCGCGTGCTGAAACGGGCGGACGGTACTCTGGCAAAATCCCTGCACGACTTCAAACGCAACTGATCACCCAGGAGCAATATCCATGAGCGACAACCTGAAGGCCTACAACATATTCGATCTGCGCGACATCGCGCTGAAACGTGTGCCGAAAGGTTTTTTTGAGTTCGTCGACCGCGGCACCGAAGACGAAATCGCGCTGCGCAACAACCGCGCGGTGTTCGACCGCATCCGCTTCCGCACGCGCACCTTCGTGGATGTCTCCAAGCGCACGCAGGAAACCACCATTTTCGGCACTAAATACAAGATGCCGCTGGTGATCGCACCGACCGGGGTCGCCGGCCTGCTGTGGCACGAAGGCGAAATCAAGCTGGCCAAGGCTGCACGCGCCGCAGGTATCCCCTTTACTCTCGCCACCGGTTCGATTACTGCGATGGAACGCGTCGCAGATGAGGCTGGCGGCGACCTGTGGTTCCAGCTCTATCTGTGGCCTGACCGCTCGATGTCGCATGAGCTGGTCAACCGCGCCAAGGCGGCCGGCTACAAGACCCTGGTGGTCACCGTCGACGGCGTATCCTCGGGCAACCGTGAATACAACCTGCGCAACGGCTTCACGTTGCCGTTCAGCTTCAACGCCCGCAATATGTGGGATATGGCCACGCATCCGCGCTGGCTGATGGGCGTGATGGCGCGCTATTTGATGACCACCGGCATGCCGATGTATGCCAACTACCCCGAGGCCGCCAAGGCGAAAATGACCAAGGGACCGCCCGGACGTGCGAGCCTGCGCACCGATTCGATCAAATGGGACGACCTCGATGCGCTGCGCAAGATCTGGCCGGGCAAACTGATCGTCAAGGGCATCCTCGATCCGCAGGATGCGATCACTGCCGTCGACCACGGTGCCGACGGCATCGATGTCTCCAACCACGGCGGCCGCAATCTCGACGGCATCGTCTCGCCGATCGAAGTATTGCCGGAAATCGTCGATGCGGTGGGCAAGCGCACCACCATTTTCATGGACAGCGGCATCCGCCGCGGCAGCGATGTGGTCAAGGCGCTGGCGCTGGGCGCCAATGCGGTGATGGTCGGCCGTTCGACGCTGTATGGCGTGGCCGCCGGCGGCGAGGCGGGCGCGGCACGTGCCCTGGCGATTTATCGCGACGAAATCCACCGCAACATGGCGCTGCTGGGCTGCAATACCATTGAGGAGATCGGTCCGCAGTGCCTGCTGTTCGCCGACAAGCACGAACTGCGCGCGCCGAAGGAACGTCCCGCACTGCGCGTGGTGGACGCGAAGGCTGCGGAATCATGATCTGCTGAAACCGGGGGGCGACCGGCTCGGCACAGCGCCGGCGGTCCTTTTGCGGAGGAGAACAGCAATGCCGAATGCCTTGCTTGAAACGCGGACAGCCGTGCGCCCGTTCGCCGGCATCATCGGCGCCGAGGTGGACTGCGGAATCGTGCAGCAACTTGACGACGCCACATTCGCCGAATTGCACCGTGCCTGTCTCGACCACCTGGTCGTGCTCATCCGCGGGCAATCACTGAGTATTCCCGACCTGCTCGCCTTTGGTCGCCGCTTCGGCGAGCTGAGCCCTGCCGCGCCGGTCCACAAGGGGCAGAAACCCCGCGAATACCCGGAACTGGCGGTGATTTCCAATGTGGTGGAAAACGGCGTCGCCATCGGCGGCCTCGGCGACGGCGAAGCCGTGTGGCACAGCGACAGCTGCTTCAATGACATTCCGCCGAGCTTCAGCATCCTGCATTCTCTTGAAATCCCGCCGGCGGGCGGCGATACCGGATTTTCGAACATGTATGCGGCGCTGGAGACACTGCCGCCGGAACTGCTGCGCGCGGTCCGCGGCAAGACCATCAAACATGACCTGCGCTACACCTCGGGCGGACAGTTGCGTCCCGGATACACCGGTCAGGAAGACATCCGCACGACTCCGGGACCGCGGCATCCGGTCATCCGCCGCCATCCGGATACCGGCTGCGACGCGCTGTATCTCGGACGCAGGCCTTACGCGGTAATTACCGAGGTATCCGCCGGTGAATCCGAGGCGCTGCTCGACGCGCTGTGGGCGCATGCGGCCGGGCCGACATTGTCCTGGCACCACCAGTGGCGTGTCGGCGACATCCTGATCTGGGACAACCGCTGCGTGATGCACCGCCGCGACGCCTTCGATCCGGCATCACGGCGCATCATGCACCGCACCCAATGTATGGGTACTCTGCCAATTGAGGGAGACGGCGAAACAGCAGCGCGCCACCCTCGCAGCCATTAAAAACAACATCACCGGGAGGAAAAACATGAAGACCATCAAACTCGCGGCCGGCTGTATTGCAGCAGCCACCATGCTCGCTGCAGCACCCGCTGCTGTTGCGCAGAGTTACCCATCCAAGCCGGTTCGGGTGGTCATCCCCTGGCCCACGGGCGGCCTCACCGATATCGCAGGTCGGCTGGTATTCGCCAAAGTCGGCGAGCAGACCGGGCAACAGTTCATCATCGACAACCGCCCGGGCGCCACCGGTACCATCGGTGCCGAAGCCGTCGCGCGCGCCGCACCGGACGGCTACACGCTGATGGTTCATTCGGCGAGCCACATTAGCAATCCCTATACCTATCCCAAGCTGGGCTACGACACCTTCCGCGATTTCACGGCGGTGGGTTTCCTCGTCGCACAGACCGGCCTGCTTGCCATCCACCCCTCGTTGCCGGTGAAAACCACCAAAGAACTGGTTGCGCTGGCAAGGCAGCGGCCGGACCAGATCCTCTATGCCACCTCGGGCGCAGGCAGCTTTTCACACATGGCCATTGCGCTGCTCGGCTCGATGACTAATACCAAAATGCTGCATTTGCCTTACAAGGGCGGCGGGCCGGCCACAACCGCGGTCGTATCGGGGGAGGCGCAATTGATCGCCGGCACGCCGGCGGCATTGTCCACACAGTTACAAAGCAACCGCCTGCGCCTGCTGGCAGTCACCTCGGACACCCGGCTGAAAGCCTTTCCCGATGCGCCCACCGTCTCGGAATCCGGCGTCCCCGGCTACGAATACCGGGGCTGGGTGGCAGTCCTCGGCCCCGCCGGCCTGCCGCGGCCGATCGTTGACCGCCTGAATGCCGAAATCAAGAAGGTGCTCGACCGGCCGGACAACAAACTCGGGGAGCTCGAACCCTGGCACATGACGCCGGAACAGGCGCAGGCGCGCATCCGCGCCGATTACGAAAAGCACGGCAAACTGGTCAAGGCGATCGGCGGCATCCCCAACTAGGCCCACTCCGTCCGGCGCGGTCACGCAAACCGCGTCGGGCACATGGATATTATTCGCGCCGGATCCACGCCAACCCGGTGATGTTTTTGGGTTGTTTTTCGCTTTTTTTTCCACTCCCAAACGGGTAGACTTTCGGCACTTTTGGGCACGCCCCCCAGAGGTCCAAATAGGCGAATAAAAACAAAGAATTGTGGCGATTACCGCAGCAGGAGAATTTTTTTGAAGCCGACTGATATTTCGCACCCCGATTACTTCCATAAAGTTGTCGATTGTCAGTGGGCCTGCCCGGCCCACACGCCCGTTCCAGAATACATCCGCTTGATCGCGGCAGGCCGTTACGACGATGCCTACATGGTCAACTGGAAATCGAATGTGTTCCCCGGCATTCTCGGCCGCACCTGCGATCGCCCCTGCGAACCCGCCTGCCGCCGCGGCCGTGTCGAGGAAGGCAACGTCGAGATGCGCAAGCCGACATCGCACGAAGACGGCCCGAAAGCCGAACCCGTTGCCATTTGCCGCCTCAAGCGTGTCGCCGCCGACAACAAGGACGACGTCGCAGCACGCATGCCGAAAGCGCCGAAACAGAAAAACGGTAAACGCATCGCCTGCATCGGCGGCGGCCCGGCTTCACTGACCGTCGCCCGCGACCTCGCGCCGCTGGGTTATGACATCACCGTCTATGAAGCCGATCCGAAGGCGGGCGGCTTCATGCGCTCGCAGGTACCGCGTTTCCGTCTACCGGAAGCCGTGATCGACGAGGAAGTCGGCTACATCACCGGCATCGGCAACATCACGATGCGCACCGGCCAGCGCGTCGACAGCCTGAAAAAAATCATCGCTGAAGGTTATGACGCGGTATTCGTCGGCACCGGCGCCCCGCGCGGCCGCGACCTGGATGTGCCCGGTCGTGCCGAAGCGGCGAAAAACGTGCACCTCGGCATCGACTGGCTGGCCAGCGTGTCCTTCGGCCACATCGACAAGATCGGCAAGAAAGTGATCGTGCTTGGCGGCGGCAACACCGCAATGGACTGCTGCCGTTCGGCAAAACGCCTCGGCGGCGAAGACGTCAAGGTCATCGTGCGTTCCGGCTACGAAGAAATGAAAGCCAGCCCCTGGGAGAAGGAAGATGCCATCGAAGAAGGCATCCCCATCCTCAACTTCATGGTGCCGAAGTCCTGCACAGTCGAAAACGGCAAGCTGGTCGGCATGACCTTCGAAAAGGTCAAGGCGGAATACGACGCCAAGGGCCGCCGCAATCTGGTGCCCACCGGTGAACCCGACCAGTTTGTTGAATGCGACGATGTGCTGGTCGCGATCGGCCAGGAAAACGCTTTCCCCTGGATCGAGCGCGATGCCGGCCTTGAATTCGACAAGTGGAATATGCCGGTTGTCGACAAGGTGACTTTCCAGTCGACCAACCCGAAAGTGTTTTTCGGCGGCGACGCCGCTTTCGGTCCGAAGAACATCATCTGGGCAGTCGCCCACGGCCACGAAGCCGCGGTGTCGATCGACAAGATGCTCTCCGGCGAAGAACTGAAAGACCGTCCGTTGCCGGCCGTCGTCGTGATGTCGCAGAAAATGGGCATCCACGAGTGGAGCTACGATAACGACGTCTCGGCCGCGATGCGCCACAAGGTGCCTTGGCAGGACCAGAAGCTGACGCTGAAGAACATCAAGGTTGAAGTCGAACTCGGTTTCGACCCGAAGTCCGGCTTCGCCGAAGCACAGCGCTGCCTGAACTGTGATGTGCAGACGGTGTTCGCGCCGAAGCTGTGCATCGAGTGCGACGCCTGCGTCGACATCTGCCCGATGGACTGCATCACCTTCACGCCGGACGGCGAAGAAGCCGAAGTGCGCGAGCGCCTGACCGCGCCCACGCTGCATGCCGACCAGGGGCTGTACACCTCCGAGCCGCTGCGCATGACCGGACGCATCATGGCCAAGGACGAGGATGTCTGCCTGCACTGCGGCCTCTGCGCCGAGCGCTGCCCGACGGGCGCCTGGGACATGCAGAAATACCTCGTGCAGATGACCCACGCCGGCCCCGGATGCCGCAAACCCCAACGCAAAGCCGCCTGATCACGGACCCGTCATGAATCAAATCAGCGCCATCAACGATTTTGTCGTCAAGTTCGCCAACGTCAACGGCTCCGGCTCCGCCTCCGCCAATGAACTGTTCGCGCGTTCCATCCTGCGCATGGGCGTGCCGGTCAGCCCGCGAAATATTTTCCCGTCGAACATCCAGGGCCTGCCCACCTGGTACGAAGTACGCGTGACGGAAAAAGGTTATCTGGGCCGTCGCGGCGGCGTCGACCTGATGGTGGCGATGAACCCGCAGACCTGGGACAACGACGTCAAGGAAATCGAGCCGGGCGGCTACCTTTTCTATGACAACTCCAAGCCGCTGCCCGAAAGCAAGTTCCGCAAGGACATCACGCTGATCGGCATGCCGCTGACGGAAATCTGCAACTCGACCTACACCGATCCGCGCCAGCGTCAGCTGTTCAAAAACATCATTTATGTCGGTGCGCTGTCGGCCCTGCTTGAAATCGACCCCAAGGTCATCGAGCAACTGTTCTCCGAGCAGTTCAAGGGCAAAGAAGCGCTGCTGCAGTCCAACGTCAAGGCGCTGCACCTCGGCCGCGACTACGCACTGAAGAATCTGCCCTGCCCGCTGGGCCTGCGGCTGAAGCCTGCCAACAACGTCGGCGATCGCATTTTCAGCGACGGCAACAGCGCCGTGGCGCTGGGTGCGGTTTACGGCGGCGCCTCGGTCTGTGCCTGGTATCCGATCACGCCGTCGTCGTCTGTCGCCGAAGCCTTCATGAGCTATTGCAAGAAGCTGCGCGGCGACCCGGAAACCGGCAAGAACAAATACGCGATCATCCAGGGTGAAGACGAACTCGCCTCCATCGGCATCGCCATCGGCGCCGGCTGGAACGGCGCGCGCGCCTTCACCGCGACCTCGGGCCCCGGCATTTCGCTGATGACCGAATTCATCGGCCTGGCCTATTTCGCGGAAATCCCCGTGGTACTGATCGATGTACAGCGCGGCGGACCGTCCACCGGCATGCCGACCCGCACCCAGCAGTCGGACGTTCTGGCCTGCGCCTACGCCTCGCACGGCGACACCAAGCACCCGCTGCTGTTCCCGGAAGATCCGACCGAGTGTTTCGAAATGACCGCGCAGTCCTTCGACATCGCGGAACGCCTGCAGACACCGGTGTTTGTAATGACCGACCTCGATATCGGCATGAACACGCGGCTGTGCCGCCCCTTCAAATGGGACGACGGCAGGGAGTATGACCGCGGCAAGCTGATGACCTACGAGAAACTCGAGGCCGGCGCCGAATTCGGCCGCTATCTCGATGTCGACGGCGATGGCATCCCGTACCGCACGCTGCCGGGCACCCACCCGACCAAGGGCGGTTATTTCACCCGCGGCACGACCAAAAACCGCTACGCGATCTACTCCGAAGCGGGTCACGACTACGTCGACAACATGCAGCGACTGATGCGCAAGTTTGAAACCGCAAAAGCGCTGCTGCCGCAACCGGTGCTGCATCAGGCCGCCAAACCGGCGACCTTCGGCGCGATCTACTACGGCTCAACCAGCCCGGCGATGCAGGAAGCACTGGATGTGCTGGCCGAAAACGGCGTCCACATCAATGCACTGCGCGTACGCGGCTTCCCCTTCGCCGATCAGGTCAAGGATTTTGTCGCCGCACACTCGGGCACCTTCGTCATCGAGCAGAACCGCGATGCCCAGCTGAAAACCCTTCTGGTCACTGATTCGAAGATCAATCCCGCGCAGCTGATTTCATTGCTGCACTACGACGGCACGCCGATCACCGCGCGCTTCATCGTCGATCAGATCACAAAACACATCAGCGCACACAGCGTTGTACCGCTGAAAAAAGCGTCCTGAGCGAAAGAGCAGAACCATGACCTATCTCGCCAAACCGAAACTCCACCATCCTTCGCTGTCGAAAAACCAGGCCGGTTACACGCGCCGCGACTATGAAGGCAAGATCTCGACGCTGTGCGCCGGCTGCGGCCACGACTCGATCTCGGCCTCGATCATCCAGGCCTGCTGGGAACTCGACATCCAGCCGCACCGCGTCGCCAAAATGTCGGGCATCGGCTGCTCGTCGAAAACCCCGGACTATTTCCTCGGCAACTCGCACGGCTTCAACAGCGTGCACGGCCGCATGCCCTCGGTGCTGACCGGCGCCAACCTCGCCAACCGCGACCTGCTGTATCTGGGTGTGTCCGGTGACGGCGATTCGGCTTCGATCGGCCTCGGCCAGTTCGCCCATTGCATGCGCCGCGGCGTCAACATGGTTTACATCGTCGAGAACAACGGCGTCTACGGCCTGACCAAGGGCCAGTTCTCGGCCACCGCAGACAAGGGTTCGAAATCCAAGCGCGGTGTCGTCAATTCGGACGAACCGCTGGACATGATCGGCATGGCGCTGCTGCTCGGCGCAACCTATGTCGCGCGCAGCTTCTCGGGCGACAAAAAACAGCTGGTGCCGCTGATCAAGGGCGCGATCGAGCACAAGGGCGCGGCCTTCATCGACGTGGTTTCGCCCTGCATCGCCTTCAACAACCATGCGGGCTCGACCAAATCCTACGAATACGTGCGCCAGCACAACGAAGCGGTGAACCGCCTCGACTTCATCGAAGATCATCAGGAAATCACCGCTGACTACGCGCCGGGCGAAACCGTCACCGTGCACCAGCACGACGGTTCAGCGCTGCGCCTGAAGAAAATTGCCAGTGATTACGACGCCACCGACCGCGTCAAAGTGATGAACTATCTGCAGGAACACGCCGCGCGCGGCGAGGTCATCACCGGTCTGCTCTACATCGATCCGGACTCGGAAGATCTGCACGAGCACATCAACACCGTCGACACGCCGCTCAACCAGCTCGGCGCCAAGGACCTCTGCCCGGGCACGCCGGCGCTGGAAAAAATCAACGACTCACTGCGCTGATTCCCGCCGGATACGGCGCCGGATTTAATCAAGTATTTGTTTTAATTGATTAATTTCTAGCGCCTGACCCCCGGCGTTTCCACCTGCAGGCCTCGCGCCCGCGACGCCAGATACAACTCCAGATCCACCAGTTCCGCCGAGCCTGCCGCCGGCTGCTCGGCGCGCACACCAAAAAAACAGGCGCGCAGACGCCGGTGCAATGAACCTGCCGACTGCCATTCGAGCCGGTAAACCGGATAGGCATTACCATGCCCTTCACTGATGGTGTCGGCCAGAAGCTTGCGGCCGGCATTCTGCTCATGACAATGGGTGCAGGCCAGATTCATCTGGCCCTGACGGCGGTAATAAGTGTCGCGGCCCCGCTCGAAGTTCACACGGTTCGCGTCATTGATCTCGACATTGACCGGCATGCCGCGGGACTGATGGGCGACGTAAGCGGTCAACGCCAGCAATTCTTCGGATTCGTAACGCAAGACATCCGCACCCTGCCGCTGCTCACGACACTGATTGATTCGTCCCTCCAGATTGAGCAGTTCCCCGCCACCGACATCCCTGCGCGGATATCGCGTGGCGACACCCTTCATCGTTGTTGGCGCATCACGGTGGCAGCCGGCGCAGGATTTTCCGCTGCGGCCGGCCGGCGCACTCCACAACTTCTCGCCGCGCGCGACCCACAACATGCCGGGATTGCCGAAATCATCGGCCTGCAAGGCACGCACATCGCCGCCGGCGTACTCGATCCCGGATTTGGGCTGCGGCCGGGGTGCTTCAGCCGCAACAGCGCTGAGCGTCAGCAAAACGCCACAAATCCATGGCAATAATCCGTACACGACTCAAGCGGTGACGGTAATCGGTGCGCGTTCGCTGCCGCGCTGGCCCGAATCATCAACCCAGTCAAAAACCAGTTCGCCACTGTTTTCAGCACGGAGGTAAAACTGCAGTTGCGGATTGGCGGATACGCCCGAACCCATCTCCGCACGAAACACTTCGACGCCGTTGTAACGACAGGTCAGCGTATTGATCACGTTTTTCGGAATGCGCCGGCCGAAGTTGTCCGGGCGGTAACCGGTTTCCATCGAATGCTGGATGGCGATGCGGATCGGGAAAACATCACCGCGGCGCGCCTGGGCAGGAACCTGGACACGGGCAAGCATGCTCATCAGCCCTCCAGACAGGCGAGTTCGGTGACGATGACATGCGCGCTGCCCATCCAGAAGCTGCCATCGGAGAGTTCTGCGACGGCGATGATGTCCTGGATGTCGGCAACACGGATGCGGGTGACGATTTCGCCGCGGCCGGAATACGGCCCCAGCGCATAGCTCGCGACCACCGGCCGTGGATTGCGTTCAGCGAGTATGGTGATCCGCCGCACATGATCGGCGGCGGTCATCGGACTGTCGACGGCGATGCGCAAGGGCACTGAGTGTCCGTTGTCGGCCAGGGTCGGCGTATCGACCAAGACACGGCCAATGCGTAACGCGGCGCCGCGGGTAACCTCGCGCAGCAAGGCCTCGCGCTGCGGATTCTGCTGCGCAAGGGCCAGTGCCGGCGCAAGCGCCAGAGCGGAGCAGGAAACCAGAAATCGGCGTCGGTCAGCAGACATGCTCGGATTATTTCAAGGTTTTGAGATAGACAATGACATCTTCGATCTGCTGCGCCGTCAGTACCGGCTTGCCGCGCCAAGCCGGCGCCACACGCACCAGACCGTCAACCTTGTAGTAAGACGGCATCACCGTCTCGGGGTTCAATCGCGACGAATCAACAATGCGCAACCGCAGTTGACCTTCGGACAGCCGCGCACCGACGCCGGACAGCGGCGGCGCGATATCGCCCATGAAACGCACACCGGTTTCGGCCACCGCGTGGCACAACAGGCAATTGCCATCACGCCCGCTGATCAACTCGCGGCCACGCAACGGATCGCCGGGATCCGGCGCCAGCGATGCAGGAATCGCATCGCCCTCGATCCGGTAGGGCACCAGCGCCGGGGTTGCCGCGACGGCATGACCGGCCATCGCGGCGAACAGCATTACCCAGCCTGCGCAGCGCACCTTCCGCAACTCAGACCAGCGTCAGGCCCTGCTTGGACAGCGGCAGGCTGCGCACCGGCTTGCCGGTCGCGGCATGAATGGCGTTGAGAATCGCCGGTACCACCACGCAGATCGTCGGTTCACCGACACCGCCCCAGAAATCATGGGTCAGCGGCAGCACGACTTCGACCTTGGGCATCTCGGCGATTTTCATGACGCGGAAATTGTGGAAGTTGGTTTCCACAACCCGGCCGTTATCCACGGAAATTTCGCTGTGCAGCGTGGTCATGCCATAGGCCACCGAACCTTCGATTTGCGCTGCCGTCTGGTCGGGATTGACGACGTTGCCGCAGTCCAGCGCGAACACGCAGCGGTGCACCTTGACCTCACCCTTCGGGCTGACCGACACCTCGGCCACCGCGGCGGAGTAACTGCCGTAGCCCATGAACTGGGCGATGCCGCGGAACACGCCCTTCGGCAGCGGTTTGCCCCAGCCTGCCTTCTCGGCTGCGGCATTGAGCACACCCAGATGTTTCGGACGTTCACTCATCAACGAACGGCGGAATTCCAGCGGATCGCGGTTGGCGAGCCTCGCCACCTCGTCCATGAAACATTCCATGAAAATACCGTTCTGGTTGGTATTGACGCCGCGCCACGGGCCGACCGGCAGATGCGTATTGCGCATCGCGTATTCAGTTCGAAGGTTGGCGTGGGTGTAACCGATCTGGGCATCGCCTTCCAGCGTAGGCCACAGGCCCTGCAGCTGGCGGATGTCCTTGCCGCCCTTGATCGCCGCCGGATTGGCAAAGGCATTGATCGACTGACCCGACACGCGCAGATGCAAACCGGCGAGATTGCCTTTTTCATCGACACCAGCCGACAGGCGGCACTGCGCAATCGGCCGGTAAAAGTCGTGAGCCTGGTCCTCTTCGCGCGACCACACCATTTTCACCGGCGTGCCGGGGAAAGCCTTGGCAATCGCCACGCCCTGACGCACCACGTCCTGATTGCCGATGCGCCGGCCGAAGCCGCCGCCCAGATCCATGACATAGGCCTCACATTTGTCGAGAGGCTGGCCCGATGCGCTGGACAATGCGGCCAGCGAGGCCTCCAGGCTTTGTGTCGGAATCCAGATTTCGGCCTTGTCCGGCGACAGCTTCACCGTACAGTTCATCGGCTCCATCGGCGTGTGCGACGTAAAGGGAACGCTGTACACCGCTTCGATTTTTTTCGCCGCCGCGGCAATCGCCTTCGGCGCATCACCGGTATCGATCTGGGCAAACGCATCGCTGCCGGTCAGACCGGTTTTCAGGTGTTCCGCAATCGACGCGCTGTTGACCTTGGCGTTGGGACCTTCATCCCAGACGATGGGCAACGCGTCCATCGCTTTCTTGGCGCGCCACCAGGTATCGGCAACGACGGCGACCGTGGTGTCGTTGATCTTCATCACCGCCTTGACCCCGGGCATGCCCTTCACTTTGGAGTCGTCAAAGCTGGCGAGCTTGCCACCGAACACCGGGCAGTCCTTCACCGTCGCATGCAGCATTCCCGGCATTTTCAGGTCAATGGCGTAGACCTTCTGGCCGTTGAGCTTGTCCATGGTATCCAGACGGCGCAGGCCCTTGCCGGCAATCTTCCAGTCCTTGACCGGTTTGAGCGTGATGCTCTTCGGATCCGGCGGCGTCAGTTTCGCAGCCGCTGCCGCGACCTTGCCGTAGCCGGTCTTACGCCCCGAACCGCCATGGCTGATGACGCCGTTGGCTACCGTCAGTTCACCGACCGGCACATTCCACTCGTTGGCGGCGGCCTGCATCAGCATCATGCGTGCAGCCGCACCGCCGCGACGCACATAGTCGTGCGACTGGCGGATACCGCGGCTGCCCGAGGTCGACATGTCGCCCCAGGCACGCTTGCGTGCCAGATTCTGGCCTGCGGTGATCTGTTCGGTTTTGACTTTTTTCCAGTCGCATTCGAGTTCCTCGGCCACCAGCTGGGCCAGACCGGTCAGCGTGCCCTGCCCCATCTCGGCGCGGGCGATGCGGATCACGCAGGTCTCGTCAGGCTGCACAACGACCCAGATATTCACTTCGGATGCGGCGGCGCCGCTTTGTGCCGCGGCATCGCCGATACCAAAAGGCAAGCTGAATCCCAGTGCCAGACCGCCGCCCGCGGCAGCACTGCCCACCAGGAATTTACGACGCGAAATTTTCGGCAGTTCGCTGGAAATCGTGTTTTTCATGTCCATGGGTTCTGATCCTAGACGGTGGTTTTGTCAGAAGGGGTCGCGTCAACGCCACCCACCTTGGTGTTGCCGGCGGCCATATGCACCGCGGCGCGGATGCGGTGATAGGTACCGCAGCGGCAGATATTGGTCATCGCTTCGTCGATGTCCTTGTCGGTGGGCTTGGGCTTTTTCGCCAGCAGCGCCACCGCTGCCATGATCTGACCGGACTGGCAGTAACCGCACTGGGGCACATCAATCGCCGCCCAGGCTTTCTGCACCGGGTGCGAACTGTCGCGGGACAGGCCTTCAATGGTGGTGATCTTGTCGCCGGCCTTGATGGTGGAGACCGGGATCGAGCATGAACGCACGACCTCCCCGTTCAAGTGCACCGAACAGGCGCCGCACTGAGCGACGCCGCAACCGTATTTGGTGCCGGTCAGCCCGACATGCTCACGGATCGCCCACAGCAGCGGGGTATCGGGTTCGACGTCGACGTTATACGTGCGTCCATTAATGTTCAACTGGGCCATGACTTCTCCTCAACTGGATTCGGAATAGGGTAGTGCAGAAGTTTCGGTGATTGCGGTAATTGCGGTAATGCGTTTCGTGAGCAGCGCTGCTGCAAACCTCCTCTTGGCCAGCAACACCCCCGCGGTCTTGCCGCTGCGGTGGGATCGCATTGCACACGCCGGATGGCAGATTATGCTGGAGCCCGGCGATGGTCAACTGAAAACTGCCGTCTGCAGCAGTTGCCCGGGACAGCTCGGGAAACGCACGGTCGCTGCACCGCCGCAAAGCGGAAAATCAGGGGATCTGCGACCCGTTCATCCGCGCCAATATGGTCTGCGTGCGCCGCTGCAGATAGGCCGTATCGCTGGCCGGTCCGTAACGCCGCGGGCTGGGTACGATCGACGCCAGCCGTGCCGCCTGCTCTGCCGACAAACCAGCCGCCGTCGTGCCGTAATGAAGGCGGGCCGCCGCTTCGGCACCAAAGACGCCCTCGCCCCATTCAATGACATTCAGATAAATTTCAAGAATCCGGCGCTTGCTCATCACCGTTTCGATCATCACCGCGACAACCGCCTCCTGCGCCTTGCGCCACCAGGTGCGCTCGCCGGAAAAAAACAGGTTTTTCGCCAGCTGCTGGGTAATGGTCGATCCGCCGGCGACGATTTCGCCCTCGCGCATATTTTTTTCATAGGCCTTCTGGATACCGTCCCAGTCAAAACCGTTGTGGCTGACAAACTTGGCATCCTCGGCGGCGATGATCGCGCGCTTGAGGTGCCCGGAAATGCGCTGATAGGGCACCCACTGCTGGCGTAGCCGCGCCTTGGGATTGTCTTCCTGCAGAATCTCCAGCCGCGCCCGCATGAACGCCGTGGATTCCGGATTGTTTCCTGCCCAGTACCAGACATGGACCAGAAACCAGAACTGGACTGCGGTCAGCGCAATCAGCACCAGAAGAAACGCGCGCCAGCTCCAGCGCCACAGTGTTTTCAGCATCGTCGGACTTTAACCCGGAGAAATGGATATCGTCTCGCCGTCAGTGATCGCAGCGCAATTGCGCGATGACCGGGGCCGTGTCCGGCCGCACGCCGCGCCAGATGAAAAATGATTCGGCCGCCTGCTCGACCAGCATGCCCAGACCGTCGGCACAGCGGACACCGCGGCTGCGGGCAAAGGCGAGAAACCGGGTTTCAATCCCGTAAACCATGTCATAGGCGATGGCGCCCGGTGCAAAAAGGTTTTCCGGCAGCGGCGGCATCACCCCTTCAAGTCCGGCCGATGTCGCGTTGACGACCAGATCAAACGGCTGCCCACCAAGATTTTCGTATGGCCGGGCCATGACGCCCTGCGGAACCGCTGCCGTGTGTTGGTGAAAATGACGGACCAGCCGCTCCGCCTTGTCCAGCGTACGATTGGCCACGATCAGCAAATCCGGTTTACGTTCCAGCAAGGGTTGCAGCACGCCGTAGGATGCGCCGCCGGCGCCCATCAGCAGCACCCGTTTGCCGGTGATGGTGGCGCCGAGGTTGTGTTCCAGATCCGCCAGCAGGCCTTTGCCGTCGGTGTTGTAACCGATCAATTGATTGCCGACGCGCTTGATGGTGTTGACCGCTTCGGCGGACAAGGCCGCACCTTCGCATTCATCCACCAGATCCCAGGCTTCGGGCTTGAACGGCACCGTGACATTCAGGCCGTGGCCACCCTCATGGAAAAACCGCTTTGCCGTAACCGCAAACGCATCCAGCGGCGCCAGCAGGCGATCATAAGCGATGTCCTGACCGGTCTGCCGCGCAAAGGCGGCGTGGATCAGCGGCGATTTGCTGTGCCCGACCGGGTTGCCGACAACGGCATAACGATCACTCATGCGGTCCTCACTGACTGACGAACTGGTCCGCCCGCGTGAACGTCCAGGTCCGCGTGATATGGATGATGTCGGTATCCTTGGCAATGTCTTCCGGGAACGCAGAATACGGCGCGGCCATCGTCACAATGCGCACCGTCGCCTCGTCGAGCAGCTTGTGCCCGGATGAGCGGTCGATACTCACGCGCTCCAGAGTGCCGTTGGAGCGGATCGATACCGTCGCCACCAGTGCGCCGTAAATCCGCTGGTCGCGTGCCGCCTGCGGATAATTCAACTCACCGATGCGCTCGACCTTCTGCCGCCAGTCCTCAACATATCGGGCAAAGCGGTATTCCTGGGCGCGCGCGCCGATGAACTTGCGGCGCGGGCGTTCCTGGTAGGCGTTCCACTCTTTATTGATCTGCGCCTCCAGCCGGGCGATGGCCAGGCTGCGCTGCACGAGATCCGTACCGTCCACCGCGGGGGCCTGCTCCGGCACCACCTGCGGCGCCGGTTTCGCCGGTGCGCTTTCCACCTGACTTTTGACACCGGCCTTGGTCAGCACCTGCCGCGCCTCGCGCTCCAGTTCTGCCACGCGTTTTTGCGCCACCTGCAATTCAGTGGTTTCGGTGTCCTTGGTGATCGCCGGCAACGGACTCTGCGCGCGCTGCTTGGCATCGGTGTTTCCACCACCTTCGAGGTTGTGCTGCGCCAGCGCGTCGGCATTTTGCGGCCGGTTCTGTGACTTGGCATTGACCAGCACCACCGCCAGCGGCGGCGCCTTGTCCTGTATTTCCTGTAGCTTGGGCACGGTGAAGGTCAGGCCGAAAATGACGAAGGCATGGACCAGCAATGAAATTGCGCCGGCGGCACCGAAACGCGAACCCACGGTCAGGCGGGCATAACGGCGATCGAGTTCGGCGAAGCGACGCTCCATTTCAGCCACCCGCGCGTCGAGACGATCGACCGCACTGCCCCAGGACCCGCGACGGGGATGCCGCGCCCGGCGCGGCAGTACGACCACTTTGGCTGAGGGTTTGACGCTCATCACCCTATTCTAGACGGGTCAGTAAAAATATCAATAAAAACTTTAATTATCAGTAAATTATGTGTTTTGCTTAAAGCTGAATCTGGAATAAAGTCATACGTGAGCGTCCACCAACTTACGCCTCCTCCAATACGGCCTTGAACGCCAATTCCAGCCCCAGATCCAGCAGATCGATCGCGCCGACGCCCAGCTCAACCCGCTGCCCCGGCGTCACCGTCGCCGGCAGCGACGGCACCTTCTGCACCAGCGGCACCGCATCCAGCCGCACCAGGTTTTCGCGCATCAGCACGGTGCCGGTGACGGCGGTCAGCTGCTCCTGAGCCAGCCAGCGCAGGCTCCAGTAACGCTCCATGGTGCGCTGGTATTCGTTGTAAACGTCGTAAGCGACTTCGAAATCGCGCATTGCCGCCAGCAAGGCCGTGTCCTTGCCCTGATACACCGCAGGCTCATTTTGCGCACGCGCGATCAACTGACGCTGGTTGATCAGGTCGGTGTAACGGCGCAGCGGCGAACTCGCCCACATGTACTGCGCAACGCCGAGGCCGTCGTGCGGACCCGCAGCGGTACTGGTGCGCACCTTGCCGCCGCTTTGCACACGGAACAGTGCGCACTGCCCGGCATCATGCAATTCACCCGCCCAGGTGCTGTTGGCGAGAATCATCAGTTCGGCCACCACCTGATCGATCGGCGTGCCGCGCTGGCGGCGGCTGATCGACACCCGCCCGTCATCTACGCGGAATACGAATTCGGGGCGATCTTCACCACGCGGTCCGTCGCCCTTGCGCGCAATCAGCAGATGGCCGGAGAACTGCCACAGCCAGGCCAGCACAGCACCCTGCGGATGATCAATTTCGCCTCGCGAAAGTGCTTCGGCATTGAACACCGGCTCCAGCGTGTCATGGCGCAGGTTGTCAGCGATGCGGATGCGTTCGACCCGGGTCTCGTGCGACAGCAGCGAAAAATCCGCTGCGACATCAAAATAAATCGACAGCGCCGGACACACGCGTCCTGCGGCCAGCGTGTAAGCCGCCACGACATGGTCGGGCAACATGGTGATCTTGCCGCCGGGAAAATACACCGTCGACAGCCGTTCGCGAGCGGCCGCATCCAGCGGCGAATCCGGCTGGATGCCCAGCGCCGGCGCGGCGATATGAATGCCCAGACGGCGGTTGCCGCCCGGCAACTCCTGCAGCGAAAACGCGTCGTCGATTTCGGTGGTTTCCGCATCATCGATGCTGTAGGCCTCGACTTCGGCAAGCGGCAAATCCGCAGGGACAGTCGGCGCCGGCAGATCGGGGAATCCCGGTCCCTTGGGAAAATGTTCAAACAGGAAACGCCGCAGATGAAACTGGTGCAGATCGGGCAGCGCCCCGCAGCGTTCGAGCAGGCGTGCGGGTGACAGTTTCGCCGCCGCGCTCGCCTCGTCCAGCGCCTTCCATTCGATACTGTTCTTGTCCGGCTTGTACAACAACGTATCGAGCAGCGGCTGGAAACTCTCCGGCATACGCCCCGCCGCCAACTCATCGACGTAGGCCGCTTTCGCAAGCGCCTGCAGGTGCTTGCGCTCTACGCTGGCCAGCGCGGCCTTCAGCGCTTCTTCCGGAGCCGCCTTGTAACGGCCGCGGCCTTTTTTGTAGAAGTACATCGGCGCGGAATGCAGCCTTGTGAGCACCGCAGCGGACTGCACTGCATCCGGCGCCTGTCCGTAGTACTCGCGCGCCAGCGTATCGTAGCCGAAGTCCTCGGCGCCGCAGCACTGCCACAGAAAATCGATGTCGATGGCATCCGCCTGTGTCCGCACGGCCGGCATGAATGCGGTATGCGCCGGCGACTCGAAGCGCAGCAACACTGCCGAGGCCTTCACTTTTGAGCGTTTGCCGTGCGGCGCTTCGACCTGCAGCGACGTCTCGTTGTCTGCGAGTACCGCGCCGACCTTGAGTTCGCCGTCTTCTTCGTAAAATACGTTCATCGGGTAGGGAAAAACCAGGGGTGGCGCGGGACAGCCGCGCAGCGCGCATCGGGCCGCGAATTATACGCGCCCGGCCTGCCAGAAGGAGACGACGCGGTCGAGATGGCCGGCAAAATCGCCCATCCCGTGATCGCTGCCGGGCACAATGATCTGCTCACAACCGGCGTAGCGCTCAACGCCGGCACGGTAGTCCAGCACTTCATCCCCGGTCGCGGTGATCAGCAGGTACCGCGACGGCGTGACAGCATCGACTTCCAGCGCGCGCAACCCGTCAATATGCGTCGGGGTGAACTCATAATTGGCGCCTGTGTAAAGATTTTTCTGTGGACCGATATACGAGGCCAGCAGTTCATAGGGCCGCACTGCGGGATTGACCAGCACCGCGCGCGCTCCGAATCGCTCGACCAGCGATGTCGCATAAAAACCGCCCAGCGATGAACCCACAAACGTCACACCGTGCGGGTCATGCGGCCCAATCAGCGCTTCGAGCTGGGCCATCGCCTGCGCGGGGCGATCGGACAGCTCGGGACAGGCGTAATGCTGTGCAAATCCCAGGCGCGCCATATGGTCGCGCAGCAGACCTGCTTTGAACGATAGCGCAGAGCTGTTGAAACCGTGGATGTAAATCAGCAATCGGCTATCAACCTGCGATCCGGTGGGCCAGTGCCAGCAGCAGCGCATCATTGCCGCGCGCCGCCAACAGCGAAATGCCGATCGGACAGCCGTTGAGTATTGCCAGCGGCAAGGTGACCTGCGGCAAACCAGCATGGCCGGCAATGCACAGCAGGCTCATCGCCCGCGCGCGGAAATCATCCAGCGCAGCCGCCGGCGTGTTCAGCAGCGGCGCGATATCGGGCACGGTAGGCAGCACGAGTACTGCATTGCCTTTGAGCAGTTCATCCATGCGCCGGCGTGCGGCATCGCGCACTGCCTGCGCTCCAGCGATATCAGCCGCGGTGATTGTTGCCGTCCACTGCATGCGTTCCCGCACGCCCGGTCCGAGTTTCGGTTGCACCTGCGCGACCCAGGCACCGAGCTGTTGATGGATCTCGGCGCCCTGCAGCACGCGAAAAGCCTGAAACCATTGCGGCAATCCTTCGGCGCTGACCGTGATTTTCTGCAGCGGGCCGATTGCGGTTTTGATTTTTCCGAGCGCAGGCTGGAGGGCCTCCACTGCGCCACTGCCGAGCAGCGCAAAGCCGTCTTCGGCCAGCAAGGCAGCGCCATGCTTCACCGCACCCGTTTCGCCGAGCAGCACGCGGCCGATGCGTTCGAGCAGCGCTGCGTCCCGGGCAAACCAGCCGGGAGTATCAAAACTTCTGGCGAGCGCGCAGGCGCCTGCCAGTGATACGCGGCCATGCGTCGGCCGGATGCCGTAGATGCCACAGAAGCTCGCCGGTGCGCGTACCGAACCGCCGGTATCACTGCCCAGCGCGAAGTCGACCAGTCTGCCGGCCGTCGCCGCAGCCGAGCCGCTGGATGAGCCGCCGGGGATGCGTCCCGGGGCGCTGACGTTAACCGGCGTGCCGTAATGCGCGTTCTCGCCGTTGAGGCTGTAGGTCAGTTCATCGGTCTGGGTTTTGCCGACCATGTCGGCACCGGCGGCCAGCAGTTGCGCAACCACCGGTGCAGTCTTTGCAGCGGCATCATGCGTTGCCAGCCAGTCAGGACTGCCGAAGCCGGTCTTGTGGCCGGCGATGTCGTATATATCCTTGACGCCGAAAGTAAGCCCCGCGAGCGGGCCCGCGCCTGAACCTTTGATGGCGGCATGGGTGTGTCGACAGAACGCACCCAGCGCATCATCGGGAATCGCTGCCATCAGTGTGCCCCCAATTGCTTCAACAGTTTTTCATGAATGCCGCCGAATCCGCCGTTGCTCATCACCAGTACCTGATCGCCGGATTGCGCATGAGCAGCGATGGCCTTGATCAGCGCATCCAGATCGGCATGCACTTCGGCCTTGTTGCCCAGCGGCGCCAGCGCTTCGGCGGCATCCCAGTTAAGCCCGCCGCTGTAGCAGTAGACGCGATCGGCCTCCTGCAGGCTGCCGGGCAGTGCCTGTTTCATCACGCCGAGTTTCATCGTGTTCGAACGCGGCTCGATCACCGCGAGAATGCGCGCAGCACCGACACGGCGACGCAACCCTGCAACAGTGGTCGCAATGGCGGTCGGGTGATGCGCAAAATCGTCATACACCGTCACGCCGCGTTGCGTGCCGCGCACTTCCATGCGGCGTTTGACGTTTTCAAAACGGCCCAGTGCTTCGATGGCCAGTGCCACCGGCACACCGGCATGGCGTGCGGCGGCGATTGCCGCCAGCGCATTCTGCCGGTTGTGGGCACCGAGCAGCTGCCACTGCACGCGGCCCTGCACGGCGCCGGCATGCTGCACGGTAAACGCACCATCGGTATCCGCTTCACCGGCCTGCCAGGTCCCGCTGCCGCCGAAACGCTCGACCGGCGTCCATGCCCCGCGCGCAATGACACGATCCAGCGCGGTCTCGGCGCCGTTGGCGACGATCAGGCCGTTGCCGGGAACGGTACGCACGAGATGATGGAACTGGGTTTCAATGGCGGCGAGGTCGGGAAAAATATCCGCGTGGTCGTATTCGAGATTGTTCATTACTGCCGTACGCGGTGCGTAATGGACGAATTTGGAACGCTTATCGAAGAACGCGGTGTCGTACTCGTCAGCTTCGATCACGAAAAACGGCGTCTCCGTCAGCCGCGCCGACACGCCGAAATTCTGCGGCACGCCGCCGATCAGGAAGCCGGGATTCATGCCGGCATGTTCCAGAATCCACGCCAGCATCGCGCTGGTCGTCGTTTTGCCGTGGGTGCCGGCAACGCCGAGTACCCAGCGTCCGTGCAGCACATGTTCGCGCAGCCATTGCGGGCCCGACACATAGGACAGTCCGCGATTGAGGATTTCCTCCATCAGCGGATTACCGCGCGTGACCACGTTGCCGATGACAAAGACATCAGGATCGAGTTTGACCTGTTCAACACCGTAGCCTTCGATCAGCGCAATACCCTGCGCTTCAAGCTGCGTGCTCATCGGCGGATAGACGTTGGCATCGCAGCCGGTGACCTTGTGGCCGGCCGCGCGTGCGAGCACGGCCAGTCCGCCCATGAAAGTGCCGCAAATACCGAGGATATGGATATGCATGAGAACCCTGTAACTGACGCGCCGAATGATACGCGAATCGTACTGTGAAGCCCCGCTCAGCCTTTGAATACGAAGTAGACCGCGCCGACCAGACAAAGCCCGGCGTAGACAAAATTCATTTTCACCGGCTGGCCCATCACCAACACCGCAAAGGGCACGAACACCGCGAGGGTGATGACCTCCTGCAGGATTTTCAGCTGGGGCAAGGTCATTGTGGTGTAACCGATGCGGTTGGCCGGCACCTGCAGCAGATACTCGAACAGTGCGATGCCCCAGGACACGAGAGCGGCGATCCACCACGGTACGGTGTTGAGATGTTTCAGATGGCCGTACCAGGCGATGGTCATGAACACGTTCGAGGCGCTGAGCAGCAGCACGGTAGTGACAGCAGGCGGCAGGGGGATCATCAGTAACCCTATGTTTTAATTAAATATTTTTAATTTCCTCATTGTAGCGAAAATCAGCCGGCCGTTATAATCACGCCGTGCCCGCCATACCCACCCTGCTGCTCACCGGAGCCGACCGCAGCGCCAAAACCTCCTTCCTGCGATCACTGCTGGCCATCCGTCCGCCGCGTGAACGCTGGGCCCTGCTCGACAATGACGGCAACCCGCCGGAACTCAGCGGCAGCAACGATGACTTCAGCTTTGCAGTCGTCAGCGGCTGCGCCTGCTGCACCGGCCAGGTTTCGCTGCAGACCGGCATTGTGCGTCTGCTGCGCGAGTCAAAACCGCAACGGCTGGTGATTGTCGTCGCCGCCGCCGCAGAACCGGCGGCGCTGACGCAAACCCTGCGGCAGGAACATCTCGCCGCATCTCTACTCATCGCACGCAGTCTGTGCATCGTCTCTTATGCGATGCAAAGTGCCGCAGAAGCGGCGCAGTGCCTTTGGCTGCGGCAGATGCAGGCGGCTGATGACGTTGTCGCGTTGGATGAAATTGCCGTCACTGCCTTGAATGGCCGCAGTGCACGCATCATCGGTCCTGCCGAAGCGCGCACGCTGGCGCTGGCCGCACTAGCCAAAGCCGCGCGCCGCTAAGCGCTCAGAGCGGAATATCCGGCTGGCTGGCGGAACGCGTGCCTGGCAAGGCAGCGTTGTCAGCCGAGTGATAGGTGAACACCGCGGAAAACTTGGTCTGTGTGCTGCGGTTATTACCCGCGGCATGAAACAGCCGGCAGTGGAAAAACAGCACATCGCCGGGCTCAAGCTCCACCGCTACCTGGCTGCAGAGGAGTGCTTCGTTTTCTGCGACATCGGTGCGCAGAAACTGCGCTTCATCCAGCCGCTCCGCAGCAAACTCCATCCGGTGCGTTCCCGGAATCACCAGCAGGCAGCCGTTGTCCAGGCGCTCGGGTCCCAGCGCAAACCACACCGACACCAGCTCCGGCCGTTCAAACGCCCAGTAACGGATATCGCGATGCCAGTTGGTAAGACTGCTGTAGCGCGGGTTCTTGGTCATCACGCAGTTGTGATGCGCCTGCGCCAGCGCCACTTCAGAACCCAGCAGTTGGCGCAGTCGCTCTGCCACCGGCGCCGCCGTCGCCCACCCCCGGAACACTGCATCACGGGCATAAGCCTGCAGCAGGCGGCGCACGGTGCGTCCGCCGGGCGATTCCAGCGATTCGGGCGCGCCGGGATAACGGGTCTCAGCTTCGTATTCCACCGGCAACGCCACCGCAGCGAGTTCACGCTCGGCGACGCTTCGCATGCGCGCGCATTCGTCAGCAGGCACCAACCCGCGCGCGATCAGAAAACCGTCGCGTTCAAACCGCGCCACTTCCTCTGCAGTAAATCCTTTGTCCATTGCGCCACGCGTCCTGAAAACCCGGAGATAAAAAATCACAGCACCCAGCAGCAGGGTCAGCAGCGAATATACGGGATCCAGTGTATCGGCGGTGAACAGTGAAGGCGTTTCAAATACCGAATCCTGATAATTAACACCGAGCGCCAGAAACAGGTTGTTGGCGGTATGTGCGCCGATCGCCAATTCCAGCCGTCCGTCGCACAGTGTGATCGTGGCCAGAAACAGTGCCATCGCAAAATAATTGACGGCCATGATCCCCGGCCCGTAAGCCGCCACTTCGGGGTTGTAAAGATGCGGCAGCGTGAACACCGCGCTGCTCGCCACCGCGACAAAAACCGGATGACGCCACAACCGTGACAAGCCCTGCATCAGATAACCGCGAAACGCGATTTCCTCAGCCAGGCACTGCAAGGGTGTCAGCAGCAATGCCGCGACAACAAAAGCCGGCCACCTCGACCAATCCGGCGTCCATGAATATCGCCCGGAAAACAGCAGGCTTTCGGCAATTGCGCCGAGGAACAGCAAAACACCCCACATTGCGCCGCCGGTCGCCATGCGCCGCCAGTCGATGCGGGACTGCGGCGTCACCAGCGTTCGCCAGTGACGGCGATGCAACAGCAGCGTCACGCCCAGCACGCCGACCATCAGCATCAGGATGCTGGCGTTGACCGCGGCGAACTCGGCGACGGGGCCAAGCGGAAGTTGCAGCGTCAGGCCGTAGACATAGGCGCCGCCGAACACCCAGCACAGCACCACCAGGCCGGTGCCCGGCAGGTAAAGCCAGCCACTGCTGCGACCGGCATCCGCAGCCGCAAAAAACCGCGCGGCGGGCAAACTCGAAAAATGTAACGCGCGGAACAACGTCAGGCCGGGTTATAACCCAGATTGGGGGCCAGCCAGCGCTCCGTGTCTGCGACACTCATGTCCTTCCGGCGTGCGTAATCCACCACCTGGTCACGGTCGATCTTGCCGATGGCGAAATACTGCGCTTCGGGATGCGACAGGTAGAAGCCGCTGACAGACGATGCCGGCCACATTGCAAAAGACTCCGTCAGACGCATGTCGATGCGTGTCGCCTGCAACGTATCGAAGAGTGCGCTTTTTTCAGTGTGATCCGGGCAGGCCGGATAACCCGGCGCCGGACGGATGCCGCGATATTTTTCAGCGACCAGCGCCGCGGTATCCAGCGATTCATCGGGCGCATAACCCCAGAATTCGCGGCGGATCCGCACATGCAGCAGTTCGGCAAAGGCTTCGGCAAAACGATCCGCCAGCGCCTTGAGCATGATCGACGAATAGTCATCGTTCTGCTTTTCAAAGCGCTCCAGTTGTTTCTCCATGCCCAGACCGGCAGTCACCGCAAACAGGCCGATGTAATCGGGCACACCGGAGTCCGCCGGCGCAATGTAATCGGCAAGACACTGGTTGGGACGCCCGGTGGGCTTCTGGTTCTGCTGACGCAGGTTGTGCCAGACCATCAGCCGCGTTTTGCGCGATTCATCGGCATAGATCGCGATGTCTTCATGATCAATGCGAGCGGCCGGGAACAGCCCGAACACGCCATTGGCAGTCAACCAGCGGCCTTCGATGATTTTTTTCAGCATCGCCTGCGCGTCGGCAAAGACTTTGCGCGCTTCCACACCGACGACTTCATCATCGAGTATCGCGGGATATGGTCCGGCCAGATCCCAGGTCTGGAAGAACGGGCCCCAGTCGATGTATTTGGCGAGTTCGGCCAGATCGTAATTCTTCAGCGGCTTCAGGCCGGTCATCAGCGGCTTTGGCGGCGTGTACGACTTCCAGTCGATAGCCTGCGCATTGGCACGCGCCGCAGCCAGCGGAATCAGTTCCGGGCCCTTCTTGCCGGCGTGCTGTTCGCGCACGCGCTCGTAATCCGCGGCGAGGTCATTCAGGTAACCCTGGCGCAGATCATCCGACAACAGGCTCGAACACACGCTGACGCTGCGCGACGCATCCGGAACCCACACCACCGGGCCTTGGTAATGCGGCGCGATCTTGACCGCGGTGTGTACCCGCGACGTGGTGGCGCCACCGATCAGCAGCGGGATGGTCATACCGGCGCGCTGCATTTCACGCGCGTTGTGCGCCATTTCTTCGAGAGACGGCGTGATCAGTCCGGACAAACCGATGATGTCAGCCTTTTCGCGGGCAGCAACTTCGGCGATCTGGGTCCACGGTACCATCACACCCATATTGACGACTTCGTAGTTGTTGCACTGGAGCACCACGGCAACGATATTCTTGCCGATGTCATGCACGTCACCCTTGACGGTCGCGAGCACAATCTTGCCCTTGGCCCGCACGTCACCGAGCCGCGCTTTTTCCGCTTCAATATACGGAATCAGGTGCGCCACCGCCTGCTTCATCACCCGCGCCGACTTGACCACCTGCGGCAGGAACATCTTGCCGGCGCCGAAAAGGTCGCCGACGACGTTCATGCCGTCCATCAGCGGCCCTTCAATCACCTGGATCGGACGCCCGCCCTCTTTTTCGATCTGCTGGCGCATCGCTTCGGTATCTTCGACGATCCAGTTGGTGATGCCTTTCACCAGCGCATGCGTCAGGCGATCACCGACCGGCGCATCGCGCCATGCCAGGTCCTCGACCACCACGCGCCCCTTGCCCTTGACGGTTTCGGCAAACGAGACCATGCGCTCTGCGGCGTCGGGCCGGCGATCAAAGATGATGTCTTCAACGTGTTCCAGCAGTTCTTTGGGGATTTCGTCGTACACGCCGATCTGGCCGGCGTTGACGATGGCCATCGTCAGTCCAGCCTTGACCGCGTGATACAGGAACGCGGTGTGGATGGCTTCGCGTACCGGATCATTGCCGCGGAATGAGAACGACACATTCGACAGGCCGCCACTAACGCGCGCATAACGCAAGTTCTCGCGGATCCAGCGCGTGGCCTCGATGAAATCGATGGCGTAGCGGTTGTGCTCCTCGATGCCGGTGGCAATTGCGAAAATGTTCGGATCGATGATGATGTCTTCGGCGGGAAAGCCGATTTCATCGACCAGTATGTCGTAAGCCTGTTTCGCAATCTCGATGCGGCGCTGGTAGGTATCCGCCTGGCCTTTTTCATCGAAGGCCATCACCACCACGGCGGCGCCATAACGCTTGGCCAGCCGCGCCTGCTGTTTGAAGGGTACAAGACCCTCTTTCATGCTGATCGAATTGACGATGGCCTTGCCCTGCACGCACTTCAGACCGGCCTCGATGACTTCCCATTTCGAAGAGTCGATCATCACCGGCACGCGCGAAATATCGGGTTCGGAGGCGATCAGGCTGAGGAAGGTGGTCATCGCCGCCTTCGAATCCAGCATAGCCTCGTCCATATTGACGTCAATGATCTGCGCGCCGCTTTCCACCTGCTGACGAGCCACGGCAACCGCTTCGGTGTAGTTGCCGGCGAGAATCAGCTTGGCAAAGGCTCGCGAACCGGTGACGTTGGTACGCTCGCCGACGTTGACGAACAGCGAATCGTCGCCGATGTTCAACGGCTCCAGCCCGGACAAGCGGGTCTTGTGTTCGATCTTCGGCACTTTGCGCGGCGGCACATTCTTCACCGCCTCGGCAATGGCGCGGATATGCCCCGGCGTGGTACCGCAGCAGCCGCCGGCTATGTTGATGAAGCCGCTGTTGGCGAAATCGAGCACGTATTCAGCAGTGTTTTCCGGCAACTCATCGTAACCGGTCGGCGCCAACGGATTCGGCAGACCCGCATTCGGATAGGCGCAGACAAAAGTGTCAGCGACGTTCGACAACTCTTCGATGAACGGGCGCATCAGTTGCGCACCGAGCGCGCAGTTGAGGCCGATGGTCAGCGGCTTGGCATGGCGCACCGAATTCCAGAACGCTTCCGGCGTCTGGCCCGACAGCGTGCGGCCAGAAGCATCGGTAATGGTGCCGGAAATCATGATCGGCAGCTTCACGCCGTGCGTTTCGAAATACCGATCGATCGCGAACAATGCCGCTTTCGCATTTAGCGTATCGAAAATGGTTTCGACCATCAGAATGTCGGCACCACCGTCGATCAGGCCGCGCACTGCCTCGGTATAAGTTTCCACCAGCTGATCAAAGTTGATGTTGCGGAAACCGGGATCATTGACGTCCGGCGAAATCGACGCCGTGCGGTTGGTCGGTCCCAGCGTGCCGGCGACAAAGCGCGGCTTTGCCGGATCCTTCGCTTCATATTTGTCCGCCGCCGCACGCGCGAGCTGGGCAGCTGAACAATTCAATTCGTACACCAGGTCTTCCATGTGGTAATCCGCCATGGCGACCGCGGTCGAGTTGAAGGTGTTGGTCTCGATGATGTCGGCACCGGCCTCCAGATACTGCTCGTGGATTTCGCGGATGATCTGCGGCTGGGTCAGCGTCAGCAGGTCGTTGTTGCCCTTCACGTCATGGGCGAAGTCCTTGAAGCGCTCGCCGCGATAGGCCGCCTCGTCCAGTTTGTAGTTCTGGATCATCGTGCCCATCGCACCGTCGAGAATCAGGATGCGGCGTTTGAGCAGTTCGGGCAGTTGCTGGGTGCGGGAAGTCATGGCTGGGTCAGGGCGCCGGAATGGCACAAGGAATGCATGGAAAGTACGAATTTTATCATGGGCTTACGTGATCGCCGGCAGCCGCCTATAATGCGCGTTCTGTCCAGTACGGGTGCACCCATGAAACACCTAGAACCCAAACAAGCCGCTGAGTTCCTCAAGCAAAACCGGAACGCGATATTCGTCGACTGCCGCAGCGAAATGGAATATCTGTTCGTCGGCCATCCGGTCGGCGCGATCCACATCGCCTGGAACGATGGCCCCAACTGGGACATCAACCCGCATTTTGTCGCCCACGTCAAAAAGGCGACCAGCGTCGACCGGCCCGTCGTGGTGATCTGCCGCAGCGGCAACCGCTCGCTCGATGCCGGCCGTGCGCTGGAAGAAGCCGGGTTTACCCAGGTCTACAACGTGCTGCACGGATTTGAAGGCGAACTCGACGACAACCACCATCGCGGGTCGACCACCGGCTGGCGCTTTGACGGTCTGCCCTGGGAACAGTGCTGAGCACTGCGTAGTCTGCCGAAAGCCCTGCTTTATTTGCCGCGCTGTGCGTCCAGCCAGTCGCTGATGCAGGCCTGCACCGGTTCGTGACTGCGCGGTTTCTCGAAATAGAGATGGATCTCGCCATTGCGAAGCCCTGCCTGCATCGCGCGGTTCATGGTCTGAGCGCTGAAAATTATGCGCAGCGTCCGCGGTTGCAGCGCCGCAGCCTGGGCCTTGAATACATCTCCGCGGTCCATCGCCAGTGATACGAACAACATGCCGGGGCTCTGATTCCTGCCAGCGGTTTCCTGCATCCGGCAATAAGTTTCATTGAAAAATCAGCCGGTCGTCACGATCATACAGGGCAAGACCTTCGCCGATATGCTCGGCGATAGTTAGCAAACGCGCCTCGCTTTGCCGAAGCTACTCGGCATAGGTGCGCTGCCGCGCACAGAACAGCAGCAAGCAGGCAATTACCAGCAGCCCCAGCACCGCCAGACCCGCCCATTCGAATTCAGTAATCATCGAACCCCGCCGTTCAAGCCCGCGTCACCCGCAGATAACTGAACCATGCAAGCCACCCCATGAACATCAGACCGCCCGCCGCCAGCGCCAGCGTCAATGCATGCCCTGAAACCAGCGGCGACACCAGCCCGGCGGCAAGCCCGGCAAACAGGCTGTGGGCAAAGCCCTGAAGCGATGACGTCATCCCGCGCAGCTTGGGAAACAGCTCCAGCGTGAGCAGGGTCGCGCTTGGCATCGCCAGTGCCATGCCAATGGTATAGATCATCACCGGAAGCACCGTCCACGGCAACGCCGGCGGCAATATTGTGCAATAGCTGACGTTGAAAACCGCTGCTGCGCACATGATCATGTAACCGATGCTTACCGTACGGCGCGGCGTGAGCCGGCTGGCCAGGCGGCCGGAGAAAAACGCACCGATCATCACACCACCGATGCCCGGAACAAACAGCCAGGCAAAATCCTTTTCCGTCATGCCGAGCAGGCCGTAAATGACCGCGGGCGCCGACACGATATACAGGAAGAACCCCGAAAAATTGAAGGCGATCATCACGCACAGCAGCACCAGCCGGCGATCACTGCCGAGGCGCATATAGTTGCGCAGCAGCGGACCGGCATGAAACGGCTGGCGGTCCGCAACGGGATGCGTTTCGGGGAGCCAGCGCACGGTTCCCGCGATCAGCATCACGGCGTACAGCGTGAGAAACCAGAAAATGGCGCGCCAGCCGATGGCGCCCTGCAGCCAACCGCCGATCACCGGCGCAATGGCAGGGGCAATGCTGAATATCATCGTCACCAGCGACATCAGGCGCTGTGCGGCGTGACCCTCAAGGCTGTCGCGGATGATGGCGCGACCGACGATGATGCCGGCGCCGGCGGAGAGACCCTGTATCGCGCGCCACATCAGCAGTTGCGGCAGGCTCGCCGACAGCGCGCAGCCGATCGATGCAATGGCGTAGACAGTCAGGCTCACCAGTATCACCGGACGCCGGCCGAAGGAATCGGACAGCGTGCCGTGAAATAGCGTCATGAACGCCAGCGTGAACAGGTAAAGACTCAGCGTCTGCTGCAGCTGCGCCGGCGTCGCGGAAAATTCGGCCCCGATATGCGGGAACGACGGCAGATAGGTGTCTATCGTGAACGGGCCGATCATCGCGAGTGCGGCCAGTATCGTGGCCAGTGCCTGCAACGCGATCGGCGCTGTATGCCGTGGGGGTGTGGTCATGCGGCTTCGGGTTGGTGATGCGGCGCGTCCCCAACATTCAAGCCACCTACCGCCGACGGATCAGGGACATGCACCGCCAGTGTCGCCAACCATCATAACGGGATTCCACAGACGAAGTGCGGGAGTGTCTTGCTGGGCGAAGGCAGGTCAATCAGCCAAGCCTGCAAGGAGGCCGGTATCACGGATGTCACTTACTACCGCTGGCGCAAGGAGTATGGGGGGCTCAAGGGCGACCAAGCCCGGCGGCTGAAGGAACTGGAACGGGA
>JAURHM010000049.1 GCA_030833315.1 Burkholderiales bacterium | reverse complement strand
CGCTGCTCGACAAGTTGTGGGCACATGCGACCCAGAATAAATACGCCTGGAAACACGATTGGCGGGTCGGTGATCTGGTGCTGTGGGATAACCGCTGCGCCATGCATTACCGTTCCGAAGTTGATGCGAAGCAGCCACGTGTTCTTCATCGCACCGTGATTAACGGCGAAGCCGTGATCCCGGGCTGAGCATGGCGCTGCGAAGTCGCTCGAAACGGCCGGTCCGCAGCGCACACGATGAGGCTGCTTTGAGGCGCATCGCTGCCCGTCGGGTGCCGGCTGGTAGTGACCCACGGTCCCTGGCTGAAGTGGCCTGCGATGAAATACGCAAGGCGATCAGGGAGGGCAGGGTTGCAACCGGTGCGCATCTGACCGAGGTTGATCTGGCTTCGTGGCTGGGCATGAGCCGCACGCCCATCCGTGAGGCGATGCGACGCCTCGAGAGCGAGGGGCTGCTGCTGAATCAGCCGTTCCGCGGCGCGCTGGTGATGCGTCTGGATGCCGATGACATGCGGCAAATGTTTGCCGTGCGTGAACTGCTGGAGCCGGCTGCGGCGGCTGCCTGTGCGGCGAACGCCGGGCCTGCGGAGATTGCAGCGCTCCGGGCGATCATCGATCTGGAGGCGTCTCAGCTGGATAATCCCGTCGCACTGATTCCGCTGAACCGCCAGTTTCACAACATTATTCTCGAAAGCGCGCATAACCAGTTCCTGAGCAAAGCCATCGCCGGCGTGTATTCGCTGATTCCCCTGCTGGGGGATTCGAACCTGCTGAACGGTCCCCATGCCCGCGAAGCGCATGCCCAGCACCGGGCCATTGTTGACGCGATTGAGTGCCAAGATGCGGCGCGTGCCGAAGCGGTGGCGCGCGACCATGTCCGGCAGTCGCTCAAAACACGCTTGGCCCGCATCGCCGACGCCGCACCGGGAAATTTCAAACAAAAAAGCACTAAAGCGAGGAAACTGTAAATGCATCACTACTTCAGTGCGATCCTGTTGTGCGGGGGTGTTTGCATGACGGCGGCGGCAGCGCAGGCACCGGCGAAGCCGCCGGGCGGATATCCCGAAAAACCGGTGCGCATGCTGGTGCCGTTTGTCGCCGGGGGTGGCACTGACCTGGTGGCGCGCGGGGTTGCGCAGAAACTCACGGAGCGCATCGGGCAGCAGGTCGTCGTCGACAACCGCCCGGGTGCCGGTGGCCGGATTGCCATGGAAACCACGAAATCCGCAATAGCCGACGGCTACACGATCACGATGATTTCGGGAACCACCGCCGCCAGCAGCAATTTGCACAAGGATCTGCCCTATGATTTTGCGCGGGATTTCGCACCGATCACGCAGGTCACGGAACAGCCTTATGTGGTGCTGGTGCCCAATGCCTTGCCGGTCAAATCCATTCCGGAACTGATTGCACTGGCCAAAGCCAAGCCGGGAACCCTTAACTACGGTTCCTCGGGGACCGGTGGCATGCAGCATCTGTCGGGAACGCTGTTGTCACAGAAGGCCGGCATTTCAATGGTGCATGTGCCGTTCAAGGGCGGCGGGCAGGTGATTGTTGACCTGGTGGCTGCGCAGATCCAGCTGGCTTTCCTGAATCCCCTCGGCGCACGCCCGCACATTACCGCGGGAAGGGTGCGCGGCGTCGCTGTGACCACGCGCAAACGGGCGCAGGCGTTTCCGAATCTGCCCGCCATTTCCGAAACACTGCCCGGATTCCACGTCAGCAACTGGTATGGCCTGGTGGCGCCGGCACGTACCCCGCAGCCGGTTATCCAATATCTTTACAAGAGTGTCGTCTCCGTCCTGACTGATGCCGATTTGCGTGACCGGCTGGAAAAGGAAGGTTCGGAGGTGCTCGGTAGCACACCAAAAGAATTCGGTGTACACATCGTCAATGAAGTGCAGATGTGGGGCAAGGTTATCCGCGAGGCCGGCATTCAGGCGAACTGAGTTTGTCCTGCGTGCGGAATTTCACTGAGTCGACTAACGGAAGAGGTCTGGAATGACTGCAACAATCAGCAAGATCGAGGTATTCAGTATCGGAATGCCGCTGGTCGGTACGTTCACCAGCGGAGGCGTTTCCAAAAGTGTCACCAAGTGCGTTGTGGTGCGGGTGACCGATGCGGACGGTTCGACCGGCATCAGCAGCATTGATCCATCTTCGACCGCCAAATCGCCACATACCGGTCCGGAACTCGCTTTGGCTATCCGCGACCGCATCGGGCCGGCGCTGATCGGCAAAGATCCGGGACACATCAATCACATCTGTGAGATGGCTTCCAAGCTGACGCCCTCGCAACCCGGCGCTGTCGTCGGCGTCGAACTGGCCTGCATCGAGCTGGTCTGCCGCCGCCGCGGCATCGCCCTGCATGATTATGTTGGCGGTGCGGTTCTCGACCGATTGCAGTTCAACGGCTGGGTCGGTGAACTGCCGCCGGATGAAGCGGTCGCCGAAGCCTTGCGCTGGAAGAACGCCGGCTTCAAGTCGATGAAGATCAAGGTCGGCAATGATGCCGGCAAGGACAGCGCGCGGGTGAAGGCGGTGCGCGAAGCCGTCGGCAAGGACATCAAGCTGCGCATGGACGCCAATATGCAATGCACGGTGGATCAGGCGCTGGCACTGTGCCGCGCGGTCAAATCCTGCGACATGCAGTTGTTTGAGCAGCCGGTGCACAAGGACGATCTCGCGGGTCTGGCGCGGATCCGGCGGGAAGGCGGCATTCCCATCATGGCCGACGAATCCATCAGCGATCACCAAAGCCTGATCCGCGTCATCAAGGCGGATTGCGCCGACTTTGTGAAGTTCGGCATCAAGCAGGCCGGCGGCCTGTTACAGACCGCACGCATGCTGGCCACTGCCGAAGCCGCCGGTCTGCCGGTGGTGCTCGGACACGGCTTCGGGTTGGACCTCAGCACGACGGCCGAGATCATGCTCGCCGCGACCTCGCGCAATGTCCTGCCCGGACTGGAGTGTGTGGGACCGCTGAAAGTGGTTGATACCGTGGCGAAGACCCGGCTGGATATCAGCAATGGCAGTATTGCTCTGCCGGAAGGGCCAGGCCTGGGCATTGAGCTGGATGAAGAGAAGCTCGCGCGTTACGCCTTGCCGATGGATCACTGAGACGGGCCGTGGTGAAACGAAAACGGCGCACTCGGTGAGTGCGCCGTTTGTTTTTTACAAGGCCCGGTTACATGTGCCCGTAAAGCACCTTGCCCGCGACCGGCATTTTCGCCATCAGGATGTCGCCCGACAGCGATTCGGTGATGTAGATCGTTTTGCGATCCGCGCCGCCGAAGGCGAGGTTGGCAAGGTGATGATGTTTGTGATCACTCGAATGCACCAGATGCGTGGGCAGCATGTTGGCATCAAAGCGCCAGATGCCGACGCCGAGCTGGCAGACCAGCAGACCGTTCTCCGAATCCATCTCGATACCGTCCGGGCCGCCGACGCCGCCGGAGAGTTGAATCGCGACACCGGTCTTCGATACCGAGCCATCGGCCATCACCGGCAGACGCCACACCGAGTTTGAGCGCGTCACGCCGACATAGACATGTTTCTCGACCGTGGTCATGGTGATGCCGTTGGGGCTGGGCGCGTTGTTGACCAGCTTGCGCAGATCGCCGTTGGCTTTCAGGCGGAACACCGCACCGGTCGGATCGGCGATGCCGGTCTGGCCCTGGTCAGTGAAGTAGAGGTCGCCGTCCTTGGTGAAGTGCAGGTCGTTGAGGCCCTTGAAGCTTTCGCTATAGGCGGTGCGCAGCACGTTCTCCAGCTTGCCGGTTTTAGGATCCAGGGTCAGCAGACCTTCCTTGTAATCACAGATGAACAGGCGGCCGTCCTTGTGAAATTTCATGCCGTTGGGCCAGCCGTCGTATTGCAGCACCAGATCCCAGTCGCCTTTGGGCGTGATGCGGAAAATGCGGCCGAAGGGGATGTCGCACACCCAAAGATTGCCCTCGCGGTCGAAGGCCGGGCCTTCGAGGAAGCATTCGACCTCGGCGTTCTGGCGGTTGGGATCGGACCATGCGCTGCGGCTTTTCTTGCGGAACTTGGCGGGCAGCGAGGTGAAGACTTCGGTAGTGATGTGTTCGAGGGGTTTGAACGGGTTATACATGGTGCGACGGTCCTCTTATTTAACTATATGATTTTATTGATAAATAAATTGAAGCGGCGGCGGGCGTCACGAGAAATGCAGCAGTGTTCGCGGCCAAGACAGGCGCGGCGATGTTAGCACGCAAGACCTGCATCACTACAGTCGTTCATGCGCGCAACGCGCCGGTTTGTCCATATCGCGGCCAGTCATGCATGGAGGCGGCGATGGTGGGTTAGCATCGGCGGGCAAAACTTTTCAGGAGCAACACCGTGTTCGAAGGTTTCAAGCACATCCAGGTCCAGACCAGCGATCCCGAAGTCAAAATCAATCTGCGTTACGGCGGCAACGGCCCGCCCATCCTGCTGATCCACGGCAATCCGCTGACCCATGTGCACTGGCACCTGGTGGCGCCGCGGCTGGCCAAGGATTTCACCGTGGTGTGCACGGATCTGCGCGGTTACGGCGACAGCGGCAAACCGCGCGGCCTCGAAGACCACAGCAATTATTCATTCCGCCGCATGGGCCTCGACCAGGTTGAGGTCATGCAGCACCTGGGTTTCAAGGAATTCTGCGTCGCCGGACATGATCGCGGCGGCCGCACGGCGATGCGCATGGCGCTGGATCATCCGGACAAGGTCAAAAAGCTGGCGACCTTCGACATCCTGCCGACGCATCACGTGCTGACCCATACGACATGGCAGTGGGCGCTGAATTCCTACCATTGGTTTTTCATGGCGCAGCCCTATGACATCCCGGAAAAACTGATGGAGGGCAAGGAGGATTACTACATCCTCAACAAGCTGACCAAGATGGGCATCGGCAAAGGCGGTTTCTCGAAAGAAACACTGGCCGAATATGCGCGCTGCTGCACACCGGAGAACCTGCACGGCGTCTGCGAAGACTATCGGGCGGCGGTCACGGTGGACATGGCGATGGATACGGCGGACTACGAAGCCGGGCGCAAGGTGCAATGCCCGACTGCCGTCTACTGGGGTGAAAAGAGTCACACCAACAAGTTTTTTGATCCGTATAAGGCCTGGCCGGAGTATGTGGCCGACCTGCGCAAGCTGATGCCGTTGCCCTGCGGACATTATCCGGCAGAGCAAGTGCCCGATCAGGTATACGATGAACTGAAAAAGTTTTTTGGTGGTTGAGCGGGAAGGCGAAAGAAAAACAAACGGGCGGAAATTTCCGCCCGTTTGTTTTTGGGGATCAACGGACTTAAAGTCCGTGGGTCGAGGGGCGTGTGTCAGGTGAAATAAAGCCGGAGCGCCGTCTCCCCGCTGATGATGCGCCGTGTATTCGCATCCGGCACCCATTGTTTGAAGCTGGCAATGGCCTGCTCATAGCTCATCGAATCCTCAAACGCTGCAAAGGGCCAGTCGCTGCCCCATAACAGCCGTTCCGGACCGGCGTGGGCGAGGAGTGCTTTGGTGCAGTCCAGCGCGACCTGCGGGGACTCGAAGCGATAGCCCGCGGACAGCTTGATCCAGGTGCGGCCGTTGTCCACGGCCCGCATCACGGCCTGAAAACCCTCGCATGCCGGACCGCCCTTTTGCGGGTGACCGAAGTGGTCGATGACCAGTTTGACGCCGGCGGCCTGCAGGGTTGCGATGGGCGCGGCAAGTTTGTCGGCGGTCTGGTTGATGTGCACATGCCAGTCAAGGTCGCGCACGCGGCGGAAAAACTTGGTGTACTCCGGCGTGGTGATGTCCGGCAGGTTCTTGACATTGCGCCACTGGAAACGCACGCCGACGACGCCATCGTCCTTCATCATGCGCATCACGTAAGGGTCTATGGTCGGCTTGACGATCGCGGTGGTGCGCAGGCGTTTGTGCCGGCGCGCCGCTTCGATCGAATATTCGTTGTAGTCGTCGAACAGGCTGGCAGCCGCCAGCACGGCATATTTCACGCCGTGCTGATCCAGCGTCGCCACATACTGTTCGATTGTCGCGTCCGCCGGCGGCTTGTGCCACGCCGTCGCGGAAAGCGGCATGTCGGTGGTGTACACGTGGGCGTGGCTGTCGACAATCGGTGCATCGGCGAGAGCGTCTTTGATCATGATCGGTGCCGGGGAAATAAGGTTTAGAAGGGTGGGGAATTATCGGGCACATCCAGCCTACCACAGGCCATTCCGTTTGATCGACAATGCGGCCCCCGATTTGACCGCTCCGGCGGGCTGCATATACAGTCGCTGCCGGTCATCCAAACGGTAAAGTCATGAATCATTCGCACCGGGACGCCGCTGACACGCTGCGGATATACGGAAATCTGTCGTTGCTGGAAATGGCGCCGGTGTTGCTGGCGGCTGATCGTATCTATGCGGGGAAAACCCTGATTGAACACGGCAGCGTGATGGCGTTGTGGGGGCAGGCCAGCGATCTCGCCAGCCTCACGTCGTCGGGGGAAGCCGATATCGCCACCAATTCCGAAACTCAGGCCTTGCGCGGCGCGGCCGCCCATCCGGACCTGCGTTTCATATTCACCGTTGCGGAGTGTCCGTACCGCATCGTGGCGCGCCGTTCGGCAGGCATCTCGAAGCTCGCAGACCTGCGCGGCAAACGGGTGGGTACGCAACTGGAGTCGTCGGGTGAGTTTTTCCTGGACATCATGCTGCGCACCGTTGGCATGACTGTGCGGGATGTGACGCTGGTGCCTTTCATGGCGCATACCGATGCGCCGATCAGTCAGTTGCCGGAGCAGCTGCATCACGGAAAAATCGATGCCGTCGCGCTGTGGGAACCGCAGGTGCAGCGGTCCAAAATGGCGCTCGGTGACGACGCCATCGAATTTTATGATCCGGCGGCTTATACCGAAAAATTCAACCTCTGTACCAAACAGGCGAATCTTGATGACCCGGTGATGCGTGCGCGCATTGTTGCTTTTGTTTCGGCGCTGATTGCTGCTGCAAGACGTCTCAGGGTTGAGCCGGAAGCCGGTTGGCAGCTGGTGGCGAAGGCGGCAAATCTGGACATCGAAACCGTTCGAGAAGCCTGGCCTTATTTCAATTACCCTGGCACGCTGGTCGCCGACCTGACGGATGTGTTCGAGCGACAGGAGGGGTGGATTGCAAAAGTGCAGGGGCGTGCCCCGCGCACCAGGGAAGCACTGGCCGGACTGATTGACAGCAGCGTGGTGCGCGAAGCGCGGGCGTTTACTGCGGCTTGAGATTCAGCGCGCGAACCACCTTGCCCCAGCGCAGCATCTCCGATTCGATCAGGCCGCCGAACTCTTCCGGTGTGCTCAGCACGATGTCAACGGCCATGCGGCGCATGGCTTCAATGTTGTCCGGCTGACGCATCACCTTGTGCGATTCGGCGTTGAGCGTATCGACGATTCCCCGCGGCGTACGCGCCGGCGCCAGCAGACCCAGCACGGCATCCGAGCGGAAACCCGGAACACCGGCCTCGGCAATCGTAGGCAGATCCGGTGCGGATTTGGAGCGCTGGGCGCTGGCGATGCCCAACGCACGCAGCCGTCCGCTTTCGATATGCGGTTTCACCGTCAGCGCATTGCCGAACACCAGGCTGATTTCTCCGGTCAGGGTGCCGATCAGCGCCGGTCCTGCGCCCTTGAACGGTACTTCACGCATCCTGACCCCGGCCATCTGGTTGAACAGTTCTGCGGTCAGGTGCGCCGAGCTGCCGCTGCCGCCGGAACCGTAAAGGATCTGGTCCGGTTGTTTTTTGGCCAGCGCGATCAGGTCTTTGACGTTACGCACCGGCAGAGACGGATGCGTGACCAGGAAATACGGTGATGACGCGACCATCGACACCGGCGCAAAGTCGCGCAGCGTGTCGTAAGGCAGTTTGGCATACATGCTCGGATTCACGGAATGCGGACTGGATACGAACAGCAGTGTGTAGCCGTCAGCGGGGGCGCGCGCGACAATTTCCGTGCCGACAATGGCATTGGCGCCGGCACGGTTATCGACGACAAACTGGCGCTTCAGCGATTCTGACAACCCGGTGGCGAGGTGGCGTGCGATGACGTCGGTGCCGCCGCCCGGCGCAAACGGTACTACGATGCGAACCGGCTTTGCCGGGTAGGTTTGTGCGAGCACTGTGCCGCTGAGGCAGGATGCGATAGTCGCGGCAATTGCAAGCAGCTCCGGAAGTTTTTGCATATTCGGTACCATTAAAAATCCGGCTTAATCTTACATCCAAAAACTGCAGCAATGTCTCAGGTTGCTGTAATTCCGAAAGGGCTTCGGCAGTGCAGCATCCAGAGCTTTTGCGGCAGGTGCGATGTTATGATGAGCTCGCCGTCTGCCATTCTGCAAAATTACAATCAGTCGTTGCGGGATTCCGCCCTGAATACCCGTAACCGCCCATTTCTGTCTGCATGAGTATCAACACCTCCGACGACGAATCGCAGCGCTATCCGTACTGGCGCCGCAACCGCTACGTGATGCCACTGGCGAACCTGATCTGCGGATTGGGCTTCAATCTGGTGTGGCCCTTCGTGCCGCTGATGGTGCGCGGTCTGGGCGTGCGCGAAAACCTGGAGACCTGGGTCGGTTACATGCTGATGGTGTTTTACCTGGTCAGCTTCGCCGTGAGTCCGGTCTGGGGTGGCATTGCCGACCATTACGGCCGCAAGCTGATGGTATTGCGCGCGATGCTGGGCATCGGCATCGCAATGCTGCTGATGCCGTTTGCCGAAACGCCGCTGACTTTTGCAGCGTTGCTGATGCTGATCGCGGTATTCAACGGCTTCACGCCGGCCGGTGTGTCGCTGCTGGTGGCCAATACGCCACCCAAGCGCATCGGTAGCGTGGTGGCGCTGGCACAGACCGGCGGACTGGTCGGGCAGGCGCTGGGGCCGGCCCTCGGCGCGATGCTGGTCGCGCTGTTCGAGCATCACCACCACGTTTTCTGGATCAGCGCGGCATTGATGCTGGCCGGCGGCGCCCTGGTGGCGGTTTTTGCGGGTGAGGTCAAGCAGCTGGCGGGCGGACCGTGGCGCATGCGCTGGATCGGCGGTCTGCGCGACCTGCTGCGCGTGCCGCGGATCGGTTTGCTGTACCTGCTCGGTTTCCTGTTCATGATCATGTGGTACGGCGGCGTGACGGTGATCACGGTATTCATGCTGAAGATCCTCGAAGCGCGGGGCGCTGACGCTGCGCAGGAGGCCTACTGGGTTGGTGCTGCGGCTATGGCGATGGCGGTCGGCACCGTGATCGCGCTGCCGTTCTGGGGGCGTGTGCTCGACCGCATCGGGCCGCAGCGGGTACTGGTGTTTGCGTCAGTGGCGACCATCGTCACCCATTTGCCGCTGCTGGTGATCGATACGCCGCTGCAGGTGGTCATTACCCGCGCGGCTTTCGGACTGAGTGCCGCGGCGATGCCGACGGCGATTGTGCAGCTGATCCGCATCCATGCTCCCGCGGGTATGGACGCACGGGCGATTTCCTACTCCACGGCATTCCAGTTTTTTGCGATGGGCATTGCGCCGTTTTCCGCGGGCCTGATCGGCCCCGCGCTGGGCCTGCGCGTCTATTTCGCGCTGACCATACTCCTGATGGCCGGCGGACTTTGGCTGTGGATGCGCCGTTCGGGGCGCTGAGCGCTCAGTTGGCCTTCAGATTCGCGGCGCGAATCACCTTGCTCCATTTCGCTGTTTCGGAGCGGATGTAGTTGGTGAATTCTTCAGGCGTCGACGGCGCCGATTCGATGCCTTGGGATGCTAGCTGGTCGCGCACGCTGCTGTTGTTGAGCACAGCGTTCAGATCTTTCTGCAGGCGGTTAATGATCGGCTTCGGTGTATCGGCCGGGGCCATCATGCCGTACCAGTTGCTGGCCTCGTAGCCCTTGAGCGATGCCGTTTCCGCAACCGTGGGCACATCGGGGAGGGCTGCGGAACGTTTGGCGCCGGTTACCGCCAGAGCCATCACACGTCCCGATTTGACCGGCGGTACGCCGGTGGAAATCACCGCGACGAACACCGGCAACTGGCCGCCCAGCAAATCGTTGAGCGCCGGGCCGCCGCCCTTGTAGGGAATATGCGTCATTTCGACCTTGGCCATGGTCTTGAACAGTTCGCCGGCGAGGTGGCCGGGGCTGCCGAGGCCGGATGAGGCGTAGTTCAGCGCGCCAGGCTTTTGTTTGGCGAGCGCAATGAGGTCATTGATCGACCTGGCGGCGACCGTCGGGTGCACGATGAACATGTTCTGCAACTGTACGGCCAGCGAAATGGTGGCGAAATCCTTCAGCGGGTCATACGGCACTTTGGTGATTGTCGGGCTGATTACCAGCGCACCGAGCGTGCCAAGGTGCAGGCTGTAGCCGTCCGGAGTCGCCTTGGCGGCCAGTTCGGCGCCGATGGTGCCGTTGGCCCCGGCGCGGTTGTCGATGACGACCTGCTGTTTGAGCGCATCGCCGAGTTTCGGTGCAATGATGCGGGCCACCAGGTCCGTGGCGCCGCCGGGCGGGAAACCGACGATTATGCGAACCGGGCGAGCCGGGTATTCCTCTGCCACAGAACTGCCGGCAGCCATTGCCAGAACGGCGCCGGCTGCGGCCGCAAACAGGGTCCGGGTGTTGGGGGTCTGCATCATGATCCGTTCCTCAGGTGGTATTGTTCTGGATACAGCCAGCTCACTACCGCGGCAGCTTAGCCGGGATTATACGAGCGTGCCACGGGCGCTGCACGGGCGCGGCGATCTGCATCTAACGCACAGGAACGGAATCGGATGGCAAAACAGGAAGGAGAGCGCCTGCACCTGCAGGCCATGCTCGGGGACTATCCCAATACGCAGGGACTTAAGTCGGGCAGTGTCGCCTCCGGGCGACTGGTTTTTGACTTCGATGACGTCAAACTGCCGCAGACCGCGTTCAAAAAAGTGGTGCGCGGCGACTACGACGTTGCCGAACTGGCCATCGTTACCTATCTGCAGGCACTGGCCCATGGCAAGCCGGTATTGCTGCTGCCGACCGTGGTGATGGCTTTTCCTTCGCATCCCTGCTTGGCGTACAACAGCGCGAAGGGTGTGCTCCGACCTTCCGATCTTGCCGGAAAACGCATCGGCATCCGCGCGCATTCGGTGACCACGGTGACCTGGGTGCGCGGCATCCTGCAGAACGACTATGGTGTTGATCTTGACCGCATCCATTGGGTGGCTTTCGAAGATCCGCATGTGCCGGAATGCGTGGAGCCACCGAACGTCACGCGCGCGCCGGCCGGCAAGACACTGACCGGCATGCTGCGCACCGGCGAGCTGGATGCCGGCGTGGTGATGGTGTCCGACCAGCAGGACGGTTTGCTCAAATCGGTGATCCCGGAGCCGGCGGTGGCAATGCACCGCTGGCGCACCGAGACAAAGGCGCGTCCGCTGAATCACGTGGTCGTGGTTCACCGCGATCTTGCGCGCGCGCATCCCTGGGTCGGTGATGAAGTCGTGCGCCTGCTGCAGCAAAGCGCGGCCCTGGCGCCGGACATTGCGGGCGCCGATTCCATTCAGTCCGGCATCGATGAACTGCGGCCCAGTCTCGACCTGATCATCCACTATTCGTACCAGCAGGGATTGATCCCGCGACGTTTTGCCGTGGACGAGTTGTTCAACATGTGAACAACCTCGGGTCACCGGGGTGAGTCCGGGCGGTCGCGCGGGTATAATTCACGCACATTTTTGATCGTAGAAAGCCCTCTCATGTTGGATACATCCAAAACCTGGGACCTGCTGGTGGTCGGCGGCGGCAATGCGGCGCTGTGCGCGGCGTTGATGGCGCGCGAAGCCGGTTGCAGCGTCATGCTGCTCGAAGGCGCACCCAAGGATTTCCGCGGTGGCAACAGCCGGCACACCCGAAACCTGCGCTGCATGCACGAAGAGCCGCAGGACATTCTTACCGGGACTTATCCCGAAGAGGAATACTGGCAGGATCTGCTTAAAGTCACCGGCGGCCTGACCACCGAAAAACTCGCTCGTATCGTTTTTGACGACACATCCAAGTGCCGGCCGTGGATGGTCAAGCACGGCGTGCGTTTCCAGCCGCCGCTGGGCGGCACGCTACACCTGTCGCGCACCAATGCCTTTTTTCTCGGTGGCGGCAAGGCGCTGATGAACGCCTATTACCATTCAGCGGAACAGCTCGGTATCGACATTCATTACGAAGCCCAGGTTACCGATCTTGAAATCGAAGGCGACCAGTTCAAGTCGGCAACGTTCACCTACAAGGGTGCCACGCATCAGGTGCGCGCGAAGGCCGTGGTCATCGCCTGCGGCGGTTTTCAGGCGAATCTCGAATGGCTGGAAGAAGCCTGGGGTCCTGCGGCGAAGAACTTCCTGGTGCGCGGCACGCCGTACAACCGTGGCGACATACTGAAAGTGTTGCTGGCCAAAGGCGCCAAGCAGATCAGCGATCCGCTGCAGGGACACTGCGTCGCGATCGATGCGCGCTCGCCGAAATACGACGGTGGCATCATCACCCGTGTCGATGCGGTGTCGCTGGGCATCGTCGTCAACAAAAACGCGCAGCGCTTCTACGACGAGGGCGAGGATTTCTGGCCCAAGCGTTATGCGATCTGGGGCCGTCTGGTGGCGGGGCAGCCCGACCAGATCGGTTATTCGATTGTCGATGCCAAGGCGATGGGCAAGTTCATGCCTCCGGTTTATCCGCCGATCCGCGCCAATTCGCTGCGCGAACTGGCAACCAAGCTGGAAATCAATCCGGATGCACTGGAGAAAACCGTTGCCGAATTCAATGCCGCGGTTCGTCCCGGCACCTTCGACCACACCATCCAGGACGACTGCGTCACCGAAGGCCTGACGCCGCCGAAAACGCATTGGGCATTGAAACTCGATACCGCGCCGTATTTCGGTTATCCATTGCGGCCGGGCATCACCTTCACCTATCTCGGGGTTACGGTCGACGACAAGTCGCGGATGATCCTGCAGGACGACAAGCCCTGCAAAAACGTATTCGCAGCAGGGGAAATCATGGCAGGCAATGTATTGGGTAAGGGGTACTTGGCGGGCATCGGCATGTCCATCGGTACCACGTTCGGACGCATCGCGGGCGAGGAGGCGGCTAAATATGTTCGCGGCTGAAGACAAACCGATGTCCCTCGATGAGCTGATCGAGGACGCACAACGCGTACTGCGCGTCTGCAACGCCTGCCGTTATTGCGAAGGCTACTGCGCGGTGTTCCCGGCGCTGGCACGACGTCTCGAGTTCACCGAGAACGACGTGCTGTATCTGGGCAATCTGTGCCACAACTGCGGCTCCTGCCTCTATGCCTGCCAGTTTGCGCCGCCGCATGAATTCCAGGTCAATTTCCCGCGCCTGATGGCGAAAGTGCGCGGCGAGACTTATCGCAAATACGCATGGCCCGGATTCCTCGGCAAGCTGTATGACAAAAATGCCGTGGCGCTCAGCCTGATCACGGCGTTCAGTATCGCGCTGCTGTTCTGGCTGGCTGGCGCGATCTCCAACCCCGAGCGCTTCTTCGCTGCGCACAGCGATGCGCAGGGTTCCTTCTATGCGCTGATTCCGCACAACGTGATGGCGGGGGTGTTCGGCGGCGTATCTCTGTTTGTGGCGTTCGCGCTGCTGATGGGTTTCATCCGCTTCTGGCCGTATATGGGCGAAGAACTCGCTGATTTCTTCAAGGCCGGTCCGCTGGCCGAAGGCGTGCATGACGCAATGACGCTGAAGAATCTCGGCGGCGGTGTGGAAGGCGAGGGTTGCACGTACCCGACGGAACAGAAATCACTGATCCGAAAAATCTTCCACCATTTCACCTTTTACGGCTTCATGCTGTGTTTCGCCGCAACCAGCGTCGCGACGCTGTATCACTACGTGCTGAAACAGCCGGCGCCGTATCCGGTGACCAGCCTGCCCGTGCTGCTCGGCATTGCCGGCGGTATCGGTCTCTTGATCGGACCGGCGGGGCTGCTGTGGATCAAGTCCCAGCGCGATCCGGAGCTGGTCGCCAAAGACCAGACCGGCATGGATGCCGGTTTCCTGGTGCTGCTGTTCATGATCAGCCTGACCGGCCTCGGCCTGCTGGCTTTCCGTGAACACGCATCGATGGGTACTTGGCTGGCGATCCACCTTGGCTTCGTACTCGCGCTGTTCCTGACCATGCCCTACGGCAAATTTGTGCATGGCCTGTATCGCCTGACCGCCCTGGTGCGTTACCACCTCGAGCGGCGGCGCCCGGTGCCCGGTATTGCGGCCGAGTAAAAGCGCAGAATAAAACCTTTTAAAAACAAATAGTTAATAACACGGGGCCGCCATCGCGGCCCTTGTGTTTTTAATGATCGATTCACCAGCCGGAGACGCCATGAAAGTCACCATCCTCGACGATTATTTCGATACCGTTCGCACGCTCAACTGCTTTGCGAAACTGAAGGACCACGAGGTCAAAATCTGGAACGATCATGCGCAGGATACGGACACGCTGGCCGAGCGCCTGCGCGACACCGAAGCGCTGGTATTGATCCGCGAACGCACCAAGATCCGCACGTCGCTGCTGGAACGTTTGCCCAAGCTCAAGATGATCAGCCAGCGCAGCGTGTTCCCGCATATCGATGCCGATACCTGCACCAAACTCGGCGTGATCATTTCATCAAGTCAGCATCCGGAGTTGCCGTCCTATGCGACGGCAGAGCTGACCTGGGCGCTGGTGCTGGCGGCGATGCGCAAGCTGCCGCAGCAGATGGCGTCACTGAAGGCGGGGCAGTGGCAGTGCGGCGTCGGCAGCACCGTGCGCGGCAAAACGCTGGGTATTTACGGTTACGGCCGCATTGGTGCCGTTGTAGCCGGCTATGGCAAGGCTTTCGGCATGAACGTGCTGGTCTGGGGGCGTGAGAAAACGCTGGAACGTGCACGCCAGGATGGCCATGCAGTGGCATCAAGCAAAAATGAATTTTTCGAACGCAGCGATGTGCTGTCGCTGCATATGCGGCTGGTCGATGCCACGCGCGGTATCGTTACTGCGGCCGACCTCGCAAGAATGAAACCGACTGCGGTGCTGGTGAATACCAGCCGAGCACAGCTGGTCGAAGCCGGTGCGCTGGTGCTGGCATTGAAAGCCGGCCGTCCCGGTCTGGCGGGGCTCGATGTATTTGAAGATGAGCCGATGCGCGACACATCCAATCCGCTTTTGGCGCTGGACAACGTCGTGCTGACGCCGCATATCGGCTACGTGACCATCGAAGCACTGGAGACCCAGTTCGTCGACATATTCGATCAGATCAATGCCTATGCGTCAGGCAGCCCGATCAATGTCGTCAATCCCGAGGTGCTGGGCTCCGCGCAGCTGCGGCGTTAACGCAGCAGCAGATTGACCAGGCCGGCGACGCTGGCCTGGGTTTCGAGAGAGCGCAGCGCAGCGATGGCGCTGTCGGTATTCCCGGCACTCGTGCCGGCCTGCGCCGCACAGTCGCGGAACTTGTGCTCCAGGTCGTCCCAGGACAGTTCGCGCGACGGATGGCCCGGCGGACGCAGGATGCGGAGGGTGTCGCGCACGCCGTTGCGCAATTCGACATCGACTTCGACAAAACCGCGGCTTCCCGAGCTGCGGGTGTCGAACAGCGGATCATCACCCCGACAAGCCGGATCTTCGAAGGCGCGTACGCGTTGCATCATGGCCTGGATCGCCGGGCGCTTGACCGCTTCGTCGGTAAAACTGGACAGTGAATAGTCGCCGTCAACGATGCCGGCGGCGATGGCGTATTGCAGGCTGAACTTGGCTTCGAGACCGGTTTTCGGTTGGGGATAGGTCAGCACCTGCATTCCGCCTTCAGGCATTCGGCAATCCGCGCGGACGACATCGTCCGCCTTGAAGCCGTGTTTTTCACGCAGCGTCAGGATGCCGTCCATGCCGCGGTGGGTGGCGTAGCAGCAGGGAAATTTTTTCAGTGCGATGCCCGGGTCGGTGATGACCCAGGGCTTGCCGAGGCCGGCGACGGTGATCGCGATATCCGATTCGCTGACGCCGTAAGCGGCGAAAAAGCCGGACTTGGCTTCGAGGATGTCGGGTGCGGCGGTAAAGCCGCTCATCGCGAGGCGCACCGCGGCGATGGCGCTGCGCGCCGCCCATCCGGTGTGCAGCGGTTTGGTCATGGTGCCGAAATTGCGCCGCAGGCCGCTGGCCATGGAGCCGGCGATGCCGAAGGCGGTCTGGATCACATCGGGTTGCAGGCGCCAGGCCTTGGCCAGCGCTGCCACGCCGCAGAAAATGCCCAGCGTGCCGGTGCCGTGAAAGCCGCGGTGATAGTGACCGGTGGTGATGCCGAGGCCGATCTTGCCGCCGACTTCGACGCCGATCACATGGGCTTCAATCAGCGCCTTACCGCTCAGCGGCTGGCGTTTCAGATCGGCCAGCAGCACGGCGACGATGATCGCGCTGGGGTGCGCCGGCATCATCGACAGCACATCATCAAAATCCAGTGCATGACCGAAGGTGCCGTTGATCAGGGCAGCCATTTCCGGGCTGCTGCGTTCCGCCGTGCCGATGACGGGGCTGTCGCCCGATTCGCCGCTCATCTTCAGGTAGGTGAGCAGGTGTTCGGTAACTTCGCTGTTGGCGCCCGAGAGGATGGAGGCGACGGTGTCTGCGATGATTTTTTTCGATTTCTCGATGGCCTGATCAGGAAAATCCGCAGCTGAACTTCGATGGATGAATTCTGCAATCGCTTGGGTGGCTTGGGTCATGAGCGTTTTAAGTGAGGCGTTGAAGAGTCAGCGGCGGGATTGTGCGGCGACATAGACCGTGCCGTCCATGATGCGCCGCGCGGTCCGGGTGTAGGCCGCTTCGGTGATTTCACCGTCTGCGCCGATGCGGGTGATGACCGGAAACACACCGGTCGGGTGGCCGATGCGCACCACGTGGTCGTCAAAGCGGCGGGCCACCTGATGCACCACCGTGCCGGGCAGATTGGCCGCGACGGCCGTGCACACGGCGCCGGTGGCGGCAAAGGCTTTATGCAGGCGCGGCGGCGGTCCGCCGACCCGGCGCGCAACAAAACTGACTTCATCGGCACGGACCGTGGTTTTGGTCATGTAGTTCATGTAATTCGCGGGCGCGATCACCGACACCGGATGCGGCAATCGCGATTCGGGCGACAGGCCGATATGTTTCGCGCCCGCGTTGCGTATGGCCCAGAAACGGTTGAGGATCTCCGGCGTGAATTCGTCCGGCGTTTCGGTGCCGCGGATGCCGATATCGCGGGCATGAAAAAACAGTGTGACTTTGGCGACATCGACAATCGACACGATGATCGATTTGCCGAGCTCGGGTACGTAGATTTCATCGACAACATTGCCGCTCGGCAGCAGCGAGCCGGTGCTGGCGCCTTTGGTGCGGGCAAAGTCGAGCTGGATTTCCGCGCCGGTGCCAGGCACACCGGCAATCGCACAGTCGCCGTTGACGCTGGGCTGGCCGCCGGAGACGGGAATCCGCGAAACCAGCACCTGCCGGGTGTTGGTGTTGAAGATATGTACGGTGGTGACCGGCTCGAGGGCGGGAATCAGACCTTGCTGAATGGCGTAGGTGCCAACCGCCGCCGACAGGTTGCCGCAGTTCGCCGAGTAGGACACATAAGGCAGGTCAATGCCAACCTGACCGAAGGTGTAGTTAAGGTCGATTCCGGGTTCGCTGCTTTTGCTGACGATGACGATCTTGCTGGTCAGCGTATCGGCGCCGCCGAGGCCGTCGATCTGTCGCGGGTCGGGACTGCCGATCGCCTCAAGCAAAACGCGCTCACGCGATTGCGGATCGGCAGGCAGGTCGCTTTCCAGAAAGAACACGCCTTTGCTGGTGCCGCCGCGCATGATAGTGCAGGGCACGGCGAGCTGGTCCACGCTGTGTGAAGCGGTTTTCATCAAGTGGCCTCGTGACCGGTCATCAGCTATTTCAATTTGCTAGGTCTTTAATAATTCAATCATACTTGGGTTCTGTCATCAGGAGTCTTCATGAGTTCATCACAGCGCGTGTCGGCCTATTTGAAAGCCGCGCTCGGCATTTTTGCTGCATCAGTTCTTTCTTTTCCTGTGTACGCCCAGAAATTTCCGGTGCGTCCGGTGCGTATTCTTGTCCCGCTTGCGGCGGGGGGCAGCGTGGATACCATCGCACGCAGTCTTTCAGGCGGGCTCGCCGAGAGTCTCGGGCAATCCGCCATTGTCGACAACCGTCCCGGTGCCGGCAGCCAGGTTGCGCTTGAGATTCTGGCCGGTTCCGATCCCAGCGGACATACGCTGGTGATGATCAGTGCCACGGCCGTGGTACACCCGCTGCTTTACGGTTCACGCTTTGATGTTGTGCGCGACTTCAGTCCGGTGATGCAGGTCACGCAGCAGGGCTACAACCTGGTCGTTAACCCCGGCGTACCGGCCAAGTCGCCAATGGAATTCGTGTCTTATCTCAAGGCGAACCAGGGCAAAGTCAATTTCAGTTCCTCCGGCATCGGAAGTCTGCTGCACATGAGCGGTGAACTGTTCCTGATTGCAACAGGCACGAAGATGACACACGTGCCTTACAAAGGGATGGGCGCCGCATACGCAGATCTGATCGGCGGCCAGGTTCAGGCTGCGTTCCCGACGATTGTGTCCTCGATTCCGCATGTGCGCTCCGGCCGTCTGCGCTCCCTCGCTGTCACGCTGCCGGCGCGGGTGCAGGCTTTGCCCAATGTGCCGACGTTTGCCGAAGCCGGTATCAAGGGAGTGGTCGTCGTCAACTGGTATGGTGTGATCGCACCGAAAAAAACACCCAAACCGGTGATCGACCGCCTGGTTACGGATATCGGCAAGGCGATGCAGGATCCGGAGATGCAAAAGCGCCTGCTCGCCGACGGTTCGGAAGTGATGGTCAGCACGCCGCAGGCCTTCGGCGAACTGGTCAGCGCAGAGAGCAAAAAGTGGGGAATGGTCATCAAAACGGCAGGTATAAAGGGTGAGGGCGGTTGAGCGCTTGCCGTCCCGAAATACCAAAAAAAGCTGAAGCGGTACATGCCCGACGGGCATCAGGGGGAAAACTTTGTTTATGAATTGGTTCCGTAAGACCGGCTGGCACCACGCCTGGATCATTCTCGCCGCGGCATGCGTGCTGAGCATCATCAGCCGTGCCGATTCGGCCTCATTCGCGGTGCTGGTCGATCCGCTGGCCGACAAATTCGGCTGGAAGCGCGGCGAGATCGGCTTTGCCTATTCGCTGGCCTTCCTGTGCAGCATGCCGGCGATGCTGGTGTTCGGCTGGCTGGGCGACCGCCTGAGCGCACGCACGCTGATGCTCGGTGCGTCGCTGATGATCTCCGGCGGCACGGTCATGCTCGGCATGATCCATGAGCTGTGGCATCTCTACGTGATCTACGGCGTGTTTGTCGGTGCGCTCGGCAACGCCGCCTTTGTGGTGCTGATCCCGGTGATCATCACCCGCTGGTTCCACAAGAAAATGGGCCTCGCACTCGGCATTTACTGGGCCGGACTGGGCCTGGGACCGGTGATCTTCGCACCGCTGTTCCGCTGGATGATCGAGACCCGCGGCTGGGAATCCGCATTCATGGTCATTGGCATGTCCTTCGGCTTGATCCTGCTGTTTTTCTCGTGGTTCATCCGCACCAGCCCGGCGGAGATGGGCATTAGCGCTTATGGCGCCGAAGTCGAAACGGGCGATGAAAAAAAGTTCTCGGGACCGGCAATCAGCATGCGCTCAGTCCTGTCGAAGCGGCCGGTGTGGTTGCTGATGGGTTGCCACCACCTCGGCTGTGCCGGGCATGCGGTGATCCTTGCGCACGGCGTATCGATGGCCACGCACCACGGTATCCCCGGGCTGCAGGCGGCGGGTGTGCTGAGCACCATTGCCGGCGTGTCTATTTTCAGTCGCTTTACTTTTTCGCTGCTCACCGAACGTTTCGGCGGACGCACCATCCTCACCGGCGCTATTTTCGGCCAGAGCCTGTCAATCCTGTTGCTGCTGTTCGCCCACGAAGTCTGGCATTTCTATGCCTTCGCGGTGATTTTCGGACTGTGCTACGGCGGTGAAATGGTCGGCTTTCCGATCATCAACCGGCAGATTTTCGGCCCGAAGGCGCCCTTGAGCTCGATCTTCTCCTTCGAGATGATCGGCGGCAGCACCGGCATGGCGCTCGGCGGCTGGATCGGCGGTGCGCTGTTCGACCACTCCGGCAACTACACCTTGGCGATTCTGGTCGCCTCCGGCATCGGTTTCCTGTCGATCCCGCTGTCCTTGTGGTTGCCGCGACACAAGCACGTCGCGCCTGCGAGCGCCGCGGCTTAACGACTTTGCATCAACGGCCTTTGTAGACCGGCTTGCGCTTCTCGACGAAGGCCAGTGCGCTTTCGCGGAAGTCTTCCGACAGGTGCAGCGTACGCGGCCGGATGGCGTAAGCCTTGGCCTCGATGTGTTCCAGATCCGAGCGCCGCGCTTCGACCATCGCGCGCACCGCGAGCGGGGGATTGTTCAGCACCTGTTCAGCCAGTTCCTTGGCGACTTTCATGTGCTCGCCGTTTTCGGAGAGGCGGGTCAGCAGGTTAACGCGATACGCTTCTTCGGCGTTCCACACGCGGCCGGTAAAGCAGACATCATCGGCAAACACGCCGGCGCCGCGCTGGGTCAGCATCATCCAGAACGGTGTGGCGTCAATGCCGCGGGCGATTTCCGTGACCTGGAATTTCGCGTCCTTGCTCGCCACGGTCATGTCGCAATACAGCGCGATGCGCAGGCCGACGCCGTAGCAGTAGCCGTGCATCGCTGCAATGATCGGTTTGGCGTGCGGCGGCTTGAAAAATGGATGACGGATATTGCCTTCTCGCGCTGAGGGGCCGCCGAGTTTCTTTAATTCTTCCTTTGGCCGCAGCTGGCGCTGCTTGACGTCGGCGCCGCTGCAGAAGGCGCGGCCGTTGCCGGAGAGGATGGCGATCATTGCTTCCTCGTCATCGTAGAACGCATACAGCGCATCACACAGCGCGAGACTCATCTCATCGGAAATGGCATTGAGTTTTTCGGGGCGGTTTAGCGTGATGTAGCCGATCCGGCCTTCACGGATGTATTCGACGAGGGACATTCTTTTCTCCTGGATAAGTCGCGCCCCGCATTGTCCATAAAATGCGACGGCGGGGAAATGATTCAACCACATTGTGGTAATGCACCGGCATACTGCGGTCGCCCGGTATATATTCGCAGCTCCCCGAAACATGAGCACGGCAGCACCCGTCATTGCAATGAATCAGCCCACTAACTGGACCCGTTTTTACTCCCCCAAATCCATCGCCATTGTCGGTGCGACGGATGACACCCGGCGCTTCGGCGGCAGGCTGATGCGGCAAGTCGCCAAATTCGGTTATGCCGGCCGCATCCTGCCGGTGAATCCGCGGCTCTCTGAGCTGAATGGCTTGAAGTGTTACCCCAGCGTCAGTTCATTGCCAGAATCGCCGGACCATGTCGGCGTGGTGATTGCGCCGGACCGCGTGATCGACGTGCTGCGCGAATGCCATGCCATCGGCGTGCAGTGCGCTACGGTATTCACCGCCGGTTATGCCGAGACCGGCACCGAACAGGGCCGTAGGCTGCAGGAAGAACTCGTCCGTTTTTGTCGCGATACGGGTTTGCGCGTGATGGGCCCGAACTGCAACGGCCCGGTGAATTTCATCGACCGCTTTTCCTTCTCCGCCGGATATGCGGTATCCAGCCTGACTGAGCCTGCGGGCAATGTCGGCCTCGTCAGCCAGAGCGGCGGGCTGGGGCAGACCAACGTCATGTGGCGCGCGATCAAGGCCGGCGTGCACATGAGTTATCAGGCGAGCTGCGGCAATGAGGCCGACCTGACCGGGGTGGATTTCGCACGCTTCATGCTGGAAGGCGAGCAGACCGATGTGGTGATGATGGCGCTGGAAGCCATCCGCGACGGCAAGTCTTTCATGGATCTCGCGCAATATGCGGCTGAACGCGAGAAGCCGCTGATTGTGCTCAAGTTCGGCATCACGGATGCCGGCAAGCAGGCAGCGGCGTCGCACACCGGCGCCATTACCGGCTCGGACGATGTGTTCAGCGCCGTGTGCAAGCAATACGGCGTCATCCGCGTCAATGACTGCAACGAGCTGTATGAGCAGGCCATCGTGCTGCGCCAGAAAAAACGCAAGCTGCCGAAAGGGCGGCGTGCCGCGTCGATGTCGCTGTCAGGCGGCAATGTCGTGCAGATGGCCGACGTCGGCACGCATCTGGGCCTCAGCTGGCACAACTACACGGCCAAGACCGATGGCCGCCTTGGCGAACTGATCCCGGGTTACGGAAAGGTCGGCAATCCGACTGACATGACTTCGCTGGCCACCGGCCAGCCGGAGATTTACCGCAAGGCGATGGAAATCATCAGCGAGGACGATAACGTCGACGTAATGATTCCTGTATTCACCTTTGCGCCGCGTGCTGATCTGGAGCATGCCGCACGCCTGTCGCGCGATGCTGAAAAGCCGCTGGTGATGCTGGTGACGGGCGGCTGTCATGATGATCAATCGCTGACCGTGGACAGTCTGGTGGCGATGGGTGCTGCGGCTTACCGCAACACCGTTGATACGCTGCGTTATGTGCGCACGGCCATCGGCTATCGCGAATATCTCGAGGCCCGTCAGAAACAGGGCAAACCACTGCGGCCGCAGGGCATGGATCAGACGGGCGTGGGAAAGGTGCTGGCTGCCGCGGGTAATCGCACGCTGACCGAGCGCGAAGCGAAAAGCCTGCTGGCACAATACGGCTTGCCGGTGCCGAGGGAACTGCTGGCGACCGGTGCCGATGCGGCGGCGGCGCATTTCCGCAGCATCAATGGTCCTGTCGCGCTGAAAATCGAATCCGAAGACATTGCGCACAAGACCGAGGCCGGCGCGATCCGCCTCAATGTCAGCGACGAAGCGGCGGTGCGGCAGGCCTACGAAGATGTCCGAGCATCTGCCTTGCGTTACAAACCCGATGCAAAAATCGCCGGCGTGCTGGTGCAGGAAATGGTGCCGCGCGGCACCGAGATGATGCTGGGTATCGTGCATGACCCGGTATTCGGGCCGCTGATTGCCGTCGGCTTCGGCGGCATTTATGTCGAAGTGATGCGCGACATTACTTTTCGCGTGCCGCCGGTCGATACGCGGACCGCGCGCGAGATGCTCGGTGAATTGCGTGGTTACAAAATACTCGAGGGTGTGCGCGGCATGCCACCGGCCGATATCGAGGCACTGGCAGACTGCATCGTGCGTCTGTCATGGCTGGCCTGCGATCATGGCGCTACCATACGTGAACTGGACGTCAATCCGCTGATGGTGCTGGCCAAGGGCGTGAAAGTGGTCGATGCACTGCTGGTGACCGGCCGCAACGCCTGATTTACGGCGCCGGCAATAAAATCAAATAAAGGAGGAAACATGTTTACATTCAATCGCCTGACGGTCGCTGCTGCGGCTGTTGCTGTGTCCTGCGCGGTGACGGGCGGCAACGCCATTGCACAGGCTTATCCGAGCAAACCCATCCGCATGATCCTGCCGTTCCCGGCAGGTGCCCCCAGCGATCTGGTGGGCCGCTTCATCGGCCAGAAGATGGGCGAGCAGATGGGGCAGAACCTGCTGCCCGATAACCGTGTCGGCGCCGGCGGTACCCTGGCGCTGTCGTTGGCGGCGACCTCACCGACCGACGGTTATACCGTGCTGGTCAGTTCCCCGACTATCGCCATTAGCCCGGCGCTGTATAAAAAGCTCAGTTATGACGCGATCAAGGATTTCGCCCCGGTGGCGCGTCTCGCCGCGATTGAAAACGTGATGGTGGTCCACCCGTCAGTGCCGGCGAAGACTCTGAAACAGTTCATCGACCTCGCCAAATCGAAGCCGGGTGTGCTCAACTACGGCTCGGGCGGCGCCGGGACGACCAATCACCTGGCCAACGAACTGCTGAAATACCTGCAGAAGATCAACGTGGTCCACGTTCCCTACAAAGGGGCGACGCTGGCGACGGTGGCCGCGATCAGCGGCGAGGTGGATCAGACCATTGTTTCGGTCGCCTCAATCCTGTCGCTGATCAAGCAGGGCAAGGTGCGGCCGATTGTCGTGCTGTCGGAAAAACGCGTCGCCAATCTGCCGGATGTTCCGACCTCGACGGAGGCCGGTTATCCGGAATTCAAGATGTCGATCTGGTACGCGATGTTTGCGCCGGCCAATACCCCGCGTGACATCATCAACAAGCTCAGTTCGGAAGCGCAGAAGGCGCTGGATTCGAAAGACCTGCGTGCAACGCTGGATTCGCAGAGCATCAACCCCTGGTACGGCACGCCGGAGCAGCTCGGCGCTTTGCTGAAAGCCGAGATTCCGCGTTACGCGACCATCGTCAAGAGCGCAGGGATTCAGCAGCAATAAATGCAGCAACAGTAAAATCTTTTCAGCAAAGAGAGATTCATCATGTCGAAAACGTCCGCCGCCAGCGCCTTGCTCGACGCCGACCACCCCGATTTTCTCCGCATTACCCCCGAGGAAGCCACCGAACTGGGGCAGCGTGCCCTCGAAGCCGCCGGTTACAGCGGTGAAGACGCCCGCATCACCATCGATCAACTGGTCGACAATTCGCTGTGCGGCTACCGCTTCGCCGGCCTGCCGCGCGTGCTGGCCATCGCTACCGACGTCAAGACCAAACAGCCGCGCAAACCGGTGAGCATCGTCCGAGAGACGCCGGTGTCGGCTCTGGTCGATGGCGGCAACAACATCGGTTATGTAGCGGCCTATCGCGGCGCCGAAATCGCCATTCAGAAGGCCAAGGCTTCGGGCATGGCCACGGTCGGCGTGTTCAACAGCTACTACAGCGGTCGCAACGCCTATTTCGTCGAGAAAATCGTCAAGGAAGGCCTTGTGGCATTTCATACCTCGGCGGCCTCGCCGCGCGTATTGCCGCCCGGTTCCACCAAGCCGATGCTCGGCACCAACCCGATCTGCTTCGGATTCCCGTCGGACAACGGCCCGGTCGTCGTCGACATGGGTACGGCGTCCTTCATGTGGGGCGAGGTGATGCTGCACGCCCATCTCGGCGAACCGCTGCCCGAAGGCGTGGGCTTTGATGAGCAGGGCCGTCCGTCGACCGACGGCAAGGCAGTGTTGAAGGGCGGTGTTGCGCCCTTCGGCGGCCACAAGGGTTACGGCCTGTCGTTTGCGATCCAGGCGCTCGGCATCCTTGCCGGTTCCCATCTCGCGCATGGCAATGTCCGTGACTATGCCTTCCACTTCTGGGTGGTCGATCCGGAAATCATGCTGCCCGGCGGGGAATTTCCGAAACGCATGTCCGAGTACGTCAAACAGATCAAGGACACGCCCAAGCAGCCGGGCGTCGACGAGATCCGCATTCCGTCCGAGCGCGCCTATCGTGAGCGCGAGCGGCGGCGCAAGGAGGGCATCCTGGTGGACAGGAAGGTGGTGGAGTCGTTGAAGATCATTGCGACGGGCGGGATGATCGAATATCAGTAATTCAATCAGGAGTTCGTATGCAACAACAGAGCAACGAAAGTGGCTCTGTTGTTTTATGGGGTATCAGTCTGGTGATGGGCATTTATTAATGCTTAATAATCTTTGTCGAAATAATGCCAAAGTTGTCGGGGCCGTTTTAGTCATGCCGCTTCAGCATGTAGTTTGACACCCAGCGCCCGCGCAACCCTCAACACCGTGTCAAAACTCGGATTGCCGTTCTCGCTGAGCGCGCGATAAAGGCTTTCACGAGACAGACCGGCTTCCTTCGCCACCAGTGTCATGCCTTTGGCTCTCGCAATATCGCCCAGTGCACGGGCGATTCCCGCGGAATCTTCCGGTGCTTCATCCAGCCAGGCATCGAGATAGGCGGCCATTTCCTCCGGCGTGCGCAGTTGTGCCGCAACGTCGTAGGGCATTGTTTTGGTTTTTGCTGCTTTGCCGGTTTTGGTTTTAGCCATGTTCGCTTACTCCAGATAATTACGGGCCAGTTCTATGGCCTGTTCAATGTCGCGCGCCTGTGAAGATTTGTCGCCGCCGGCCAGCAGCAGGATCAGACGTGATCCGCGCTGGGTGTAATACACGCGATAGCCGGGGCCGAAATCGATTTTCAGTTCAGACACGCCGCCGGTCAGATTGCGATGTTGTCCGGGGTTGCCGTGCACCAGACGATCCACGCGCATCTGAACCCGCGCTCTGCCAGTGGTGTCGCGTCATCCGTTGATCCATGCCCGATAGACTTCGGTCTCTTCGACGCGCATGCACTAGTGTAGCCTATGGGCTACGATGGTCAAGGTGGCTGTAAAGGTGTGAGTGCCTAGAATTCCGTAAATATTTGTTTTTATTGTTATTTTTAGACAGAAGCGGTGACGCCATTGGCCTTCAGCTTGGCGATTTCCACCTCGCTGTATCCGAATTCCTTCAGAATCTCATCCGTCTCTGCGCCCTTGTCCGGCGCCGCCTTGCGCACCGCAAACGGCGTCTTCGAGAAGTTGATGCCGTTGCGCAACACCTTGATGTCGCCCAGCTGGTAGTGCTTCGCTGGCGCCGCCAGTCCCAGGTGCTGCACCTGCG
>JAURHM010000030.1 GCA_030833315.1 Burkholderiales bacterium | reverse complement strand
GGGGCGGTTCGTCGAGATTTTTCAGTAGTGCATTGGCGGCCGCGACATTCAGCGCTTCTGCGGGGCTTACCAGAATCACTTTCCGGCCGCCACGATGGCTGGAAACATTAATAAAATCATGGAGTTCTCGAACCTGTTCGATGCTGATCCACGGGCTGGCCTTGGTTTTGGGGGCGGCTTCTTCACCTTCAGCGGCGGGTTCCCCCTCGGTTGGCGGTGCCAACTGGCGAAAATCGGGATGCGCACCTGTCGAAAACCAGTTGCAGGAGCTGCAGCTTCCGCAGGCCACGCCGCCAGGAACCGGCTTTTCGCATAAAAGCCCTTGCGCCAGGGCCAAGCCAAACGCCTGCTTGCCGATGCCTCGCGGACCGCGGATCAATAATGCGTGGGCCAGCTGGGATGGGTCTTTCAGGGTCGTCTGCAGCGGCGATTCAAGCCATTTATACATTATAATCAATTATATAAATACGATTTTGCAAGTAAAATATATGAAATTAGTGCTATTGGCAATTAATTATTATTAATCAAATATTTGAAATTATATTTTCAAGTTCAATCTGAATTTCAGGAATAGTTCTTGCCGCATCAATCACTCGAATTCTTTGGGGATGTTCCTGCGCCCGCCTCAGGTAGGCGGCGCGAACGCGGGCATAAAAATCCAGCTGCTCACGCTCAAAGCGGTCCGGTTCCCGGGCTGCGCGGGTTCTGGTTTTGCCAATTTCCGGCGCCAGATCGAAATAAAGCGTCAAGTCTGGCTGGAGGTCGCCTTGCACCCAGCGTTCCAGCTCGGTAATCCTTGACCAGTCCATGCCGCTGCCGCCGGCCTGATAGGCATAGGTGGCATCGGTAAAGCGGTCACAGAGCACCCACTGCCCTGCAAACAATGCTGGAGCAATGACCTGGGCGATATGTTCGTTGCGGGCAGCAAACATCAGCAAAGCCTCGGTTTCCGGCTGTCGGGACTCATGGCTGTCGAGAAGCAGGCCGCGCAGGGACTCGCCCAGCGCCGTGCCGCCGGGCTCCCGAGTGACCTTCAGGGCAATACCCATGGTCTGCAGGCGCTCCTTCAGCCACTCCAGATGGGTGGTCTTACCGGCACCGTCCATGCCTTCGAGCGTGATAAAGCGGCCGCGGGTCATGGCCGGCTCCTTCGCTGAAACTGCGATACAGCCCGCTCGTGTTCAGCCAGCGTGCGGGAGAATTTGGAGCTGCCGTCACCGCGCGCCACAAAGTACAGCGCATCACTGGGCGCGGGATTCAGCGTGGCGCGCAAGGCATCAAGTCCGGGCATGGCAATCGGTGTGGGCGGCAATCCGGTACGGGTATAGGTATTGTAGGGGGTATCGGTGAGCAGATCGCGCTTGCGGATATTGCCGTCGAAGGCGGCACCCATGCCGTAGATCACCGTCGGATCGGTTTGCAAGCGCATTCCGATACGCAGCCGGTTGATGAACACCGCCGCGACGAGTCCGCGCTCATCTGCACGGCCGGTTTCCTTTTCGACGATCGAAGCCAGTATCAGCGCTTCATCCGGCGTCTGCAGCGGCAGGTTCGGCGCACGTCGTGCCCATTCCTGCTCCAGATGCTTGCGCATCAGCTTATGCGCGCGTTGCAGAATCGAGAGGTCCGTCGTGCCATCGGTGACATGGTAGGTATCCGGGAAGAACCAGCCTTCGGCCGATGGAACGGCCATACCCAGTTTTTGCAGCAACTCCGGTTCGGATAACGTTGCCAGTTCCTTGCGTATCCGGGGATTTTCCTCCAGCGCCTTGCGCATCTGACTGAAGGTCCAGCCTTCGACAAAAGTCACGGCAGTCAGGGTCACATCGCCACGGGTCATGCGCTGTAAAAGACCCAGAGGGGTCAACGGTGCGGTCAATTCGTAATTGCCGGCCTTGAGTCGCCCGGATTCGCCGAGCAGTCTTGCCAGCAGTTCAAAGGGTTCCGGACGGCCGATGATGCCGGCGGCTGACAATTGTGCAGCTGCAGCCCTCAGCCCGCTACCGGTACGCAGCTCAAAAGTCACTGGAGACTCCAGCAAATCCAGTTCGTCATGGGCGTAGTAAAACACCGCGCCGCCGACGATCAGCACAGACATCATAATCAGCAACAGCAGTTTTTTAAACAGAGGGATCAGCCAGCGCATGAAGCCATTTTCGCACGCATGTTGCGGTTTCAAAGTGATTCCAGGTCCTTCCTTCGATTCGGGCAACCGGCCATGCGCCGATCAGGCTGTTGACCAGAAGGACTTCGTTGGCGGCCTCGAGCCGTTCGCGTCTAACGGTTTCGATGCGACAGGCCATGCCGTTTTTTGCGGCAACTTCGATGATGGCATCGCGTGTGACGCCGGCAACACCGCAGCGCGAAAGATCGGGTGTAACCAGCTTGCCCTGCTCCACCAGGAACAGATTGCAGCGGGTGCCTTCGATGACGGCGCCATCGCTGTCCAGCAGCAGTCCTTCCGCAACCGAAGGATCCTGCCATTCGGCGCGTGCCAATACATTCTCCAGCCGGTTGAGATGTTTCACGCCGGCGAGCGCGGGTTGCAGGGCGAGCCGTTGCGCGCAGTAACGGACATTGACCCCTTGGGTTGCGTATTCCGCCGGATAGTCCGGCAGTGGTGATGCAGCAACGATGCGGCGTGGAATGACGGTTCCGGGCATCGCATAACCACGGCCGCCGCTGCCGCGGGTCACGGTGATTTTCAGGGTGCAGTCGGGCATGTCTGCCGTGATGTGGCGCAAATCGTCGAGCAGCAGGGTTTCATCCGGGGCGGTGATCGCCAGCGCCCGGCAGTCAGTCGCGAGTTTGGCGTAGTGACGTTTCCACAGCAGTGCCCGTCCCGCACGAACCGCCAGCGTGCGAAACACACCGTCGCCGTAGGCGAGTCCGCGGTCATCAACAGGGATGGAATCAGCCGGCTTGCCGTCAACGAAAGTCAGTGCCATGCCGGTATCCAGGTCCGCGGGCATGGAATGCGGATCCCGGGATAGTTGCCGTCAGATCTTGCGGAACACCAGGCTGCCGTTGGTGCCGCCGAATCCGAAAGAGTTGGAAAGCGCGACATCAATTTTCATCTGGCGTGCTGTGTTGGGCACGTAATCCAGATCGCATTGCGGATCCTGATTCACCAGATTGATGGTCGGCGGCGCTACCTGGTCACGGATCGCCAGAATTGAAAACACCGCTTCAATGCCGCCGGCGGCACCCAAAAGGTGACCGGTCATCGACTTGGTAGAGCTGACGGCCAGTTTGTAGGCCTGCGCACCGAAGCAGTTCTTCAGTGCCGAGGTTTCAGCGATATCACCCAGCGGCGTCGATGTGCCATGCGCATTGACGTAACTCACCTGGTCATGGCTGATGCCGGCATTGCGCAGCGCATTGTTCATGCATCGGATGGCACCCGCACCGTCTTCGCAGGGCGCAGTGATGTGATGCGCGTCTGCGCTCATGCCGTAACCGGCGAGTTCGCAGTAAATGCGTGCGCCACGGCGTTTGGCGTGTTCGTATTCTTCGAGCACCAGAACGCCGGCGCCCTCCCCCATTACGAAACCGTCTCGATCATTGTCCCAGGGACGGCTGGCTGCGGCGGGATCATCATTGCGGGATGACAGTGCACGTGCGGCGCAGAAGCCGCCGATGCCCAGCGGCGAAACGGTTGCTTCAGCGCCACCGGCGATCATGATGTCGGCATCGCCGTATTCAATCAGGCGGCCCGCCTCACCGATGCTGTGATTGGCCGTGGTACAGGCCGAGACCACTGAAATGTTGGGGCCCTGCAGTCCAAACATGATCGACAGCTGGCCCGAGATCATGTTGATGATCGAGCCGGGCACGAAAAAGGGCGAAATCTTGCGCGGTCCGCCGGCGAGTACAGCGTTGTGCGTGTCCTCGATCAGCGGCAGACCGCCGATGCCGGAGCCGATGCACACGCCGATCATCTCGCGGTTCAACTTGTCCAGATCCAGTCCGGCATCCTTGATCGCATCAATACCGGCGGCAAGCCCGTAATGAATGAAGGTGTCGAAGCGGCGCGCTTCCTTGACCGGAAGATAGTTGCCGGCCTCGAAGCCCTTGACTTCACCGGCGATCTGCGAGGTATAGCCCGATGCGTCAAAGCGCGTGATTTTGCCGATGCCGGATTTACCGGCGGTGATGTTTGACCAGGATTCAACCAGGCCGATGCCGACCGGGGAAATGATCCCCAATCCGGTCACGACAACTCTGCGAGTGGTGGGACGCGACATGATTCAGGATGCGGGACACGCAGTGCGCATCCCGCCATCAAGTTGAGTATGGAAGGGAATCCCCTTCCGCAAATCAGGCTTTTTGGTGTGACTTGATGTAGTCAACAGCCTGCTGGACGGTGGTGATCTTTTCAGCTTCTTCGTCCGGGATTTCTGTCTCGAATTCCTCTTCCAGCGCCATCACCAGTTCGACGGTGTCCAGAGAATCCGCGCCCAGGTCGTTGACGAAGGACGAATCGGCCTTGACGTCCGCCTCGTTAACGCCAAGTTGCTCGGCAACAATTTTCTTTACGCGTTGCTCGATATTTTCCATCTACAGTCCCCTTTCGCGTTGCTGGATGATTATGGGTCGATTCATGACGCAGCGGTGATGTTCGCACCGCTTCGTAAAAAACCAAATTTTACCACAAACCGTAATTAAAAAATCTTTCTAAAACAAAAAGTTATCCGAGTTGCCGCATCCCGGAACCTTCAAATCCCGGGCGCATTCTAGCCCATGTACATGCCGCCGTTCACATGCAGCGTACATCCGGTGACATAAGAGGCTGCGTCGGAGGCCAGATAAACCACCGCTCCGGCCACATCTTCAACGACGCCAAGGCGACCCAGCGGAATCTGTCCGACCAGCGCCGTGCGCTGGGTTTCAGCCAGTGCACGCGTCATATCGGTGTCGATAAAACCCGGCGCAACACAATTGACCGTGATATTCCGGCTACCGACTTCCCGGGCCAGTGCCTTGGTAAAGCCCTCTGCCCCGGCTTTGGCCGCGGCGTAGTTCGACTGCCCTGCATTACCCATCGCGCCGACCACTGAAGTGACATTGATGATGCGGCCGGTGCGGGCTTTCATCATGCTACGCACGACTGCCTTCGACAGTCGGTAAACCGATGAGAGGTTGGTCGACAGGATGCTGTCCCACTCCTCGTCTTTCATGCGCATCAGCAGGTTGTCGCGGGTGATACCGGCATTGTTGACGAGAATTGCCACCTCGCCCCATTGCTGCTGGATGGCAGCCAGTGTCGCATCGATCTGGGCGGCATCATTGACGTCCATTGCGTAGCCCTGACCGGTGATGCCGGCTGCGACCAGATCTTTCGTAATACCTTCTGCGCCTGAGGCCGTTGTTGCCGTACCGGCGACAGTGGCACCTGCGGCGCCTAGAGCCAGTGCAATGCCTTTGCCGATGCCGCGTGAGGCACCGGTGACCAAGGCGACCTTACCGTTGAGATTGCTCATTTCAGCGCCTCCATGGTTTGCGCCAGCGATGCCGGGTCGGTAACGGCAAAACCCTGCAGACCGCCTTCAATGCGTTTGGTCATGCCGGCCAGCACCTTGCCCGGCCCGCATTCGACGACATGGGTAACGCCCTGCGCGGCAAAGGCACGAATGGTTTCCACCCAGCGCACGGGATTGCAAGCCTGCCGCGACAGCGCATCCTTGATTAACGCGGGATCACTGACGGCAGCGACGTCGACATTGTTGATTACCGTGATCTGCGGCGCTTTGAATGCGATTTCCTGCATGCGGGACCCAAGGCGCTCGGCGGCCGGCTTCAGCAGCGAGGAATGGAACGGTGCGCTGACAGGCAGCATCACGGCACGTTTCGCGCCGCGGGTTTTGGCGGCGGCAGCGGCACGTTCGACAGCGTTCTTGTGTCCGGCAATGACGACCTGGCTGGGTGCATTGAAATTGACGGCCTCCACCACTTCGCCTTGAGCGGATTCGGCGCAGGCGGCGCGGACGGCATCATCATCGAGGCCCAGTATGGCGGCCATCGCTCCAGTGCCCATGGGCACGGCTTCCTGCATTGCCTGTGCGCGGAAACGCACCAGCGGCACGGCGTCGGCAAATGCGATCACCCCGGCGGCGACCAGCGCAGTGTATTCACCCAGACTGTGTCCGGCGACAACTACGGGTGCCGGTGCGCCAGCCTGTTGCCAGGCGCGGTACATCGCATAGGCGGCAGTCAGCATCACCGGCTGCGTATTCACTGTTGCATTGAGGTCATCGGCAGGGCCTTCAGCCACCAGTTTCCACAAATCCTGACTGAGTGCATTGGAGGCTTCTTCAAATGTGTCGCGGACGACCGCTGTGTCGGCGAATCCCTGCATCATGCCAACCGCCTGTGAACCCTGCCCCGGAAAAACCAATGCCAGTTTCATATTCAGATCCTCACCACTGCAAAAGTACGGCACCCCAGGTGAAGCCGCCGCCCACACCTTCCAGCATCACCTTGTGACCTTTACGGATGCGCCCATCACGCACCGCTTCATCCAGCGCCAACGGCACCGAAGCTGCCGAGGTATTGGCGTGACGGTCGACGGTGGTTACCACCCGCTCCATGGTCATGCCCAGTTTTTTGGCGGTCGCCTGGATGATTCGGATGTTGGCCTGATGCGGAATCAGCCAGTCGATGTCGGTTTTCTGCAGGCCGGCGGCTTCCAGGGTTTCAAGCGCCACTTCCTCCAGCACTTTCACCGCAAACTTGAATACCGCTCCGCCATCCATTTGCAGCAGCGGCGTGCCGCTCACGGCGCCGCGGCAGACCTGACCGGGTACGGAGAGGATGTCGGCGTGACTGCCGTCGGCGTGCAGACGCGAAGCCAGGATACCCGGCGTACTGCTGCGTTTGAGTACAACAGCGCCGGCGCCATCGCCGAACAGCACGCAGGTACCGCGATCGGACCAGTCGAGGATGCGTGAATAGACTTCGGCACCGACCACCAGAATGTATTCATATTGCCCCGACTTCATATAAAGGTCGGCGGTGTTCAGCGCATAAACAAAACCGCTGCATACCGCCTGAACATCAAATGCGGGCATGTTTTTTACGCCCAGCTTGGACTGCAGGATGCAGGCCGTGCTCGGGAATACCATGTCCGGGGTTGTTGTGGCGACGATGATCAGGCTCAGCTGGTCAGCGGTGATGCCAGCCATTTCGAGGGCGCGGCGCGAAGCCTGCAGCGCCAGATCACTGGCTTTTTCATTGTCGGCAGCAATATGCCGTTCCCGGATGCCGGTCCGCTGCTGGATCCACTCGTCGGAGGTGTCGACAGTGCCTGCCAGATCGGCGTTGGTCAGAACCTTGGCCGGGAGGTAGCTGCCCGTACCGATGATGCGCGAGTAAATTGCACTCATGCCGCTGCGACTTTCCCTTCCTGCGCTGCCATACGCTCGGTGATATGGGCAAGCACGCCGGTGCGGACTTCGCTGATGGCGTGCTCAATGGCAAAACCGTATCCGAAAACATCGGCCGAACCGTGGCTTTTGATGACCACGCCGCGCAGTCCCAGCAGACTGGCGCCGTTGTAGCGGCGGTGGTCGACGCGTTTCTTGAAGGCGTTGAGTACCGGCATTGCCACCAGACCGGCAAGTTTGGTGAATAGATTGCGATTGAATTCCTCACGCAGATAGGTGCGCAGCATCTGCGCCAGACCTTCGGAGGTTTTCAGTGCCACGTTGCCGACAAATCCGTCGCAAACCACCACGTCCGTGGTGCCTTTGTAAATGTCATTGCCTTCGACATTTCCGTAAAAGTTCAGGCCGCTCTCGCGCAGCAGTGTCGCGGCCGCCTTGACCACTTCATTGCCCTTGATATCCTCTTCGCCGATATTGAGCAGGCCGACCGTGGGGCGCGGCTTGTGTTCAACCGATGACACCAGTTCGGCACCCATCACCGCAAACTGCAACAGGTGTTCCGCCGTGCAGTCGACGTTGGCGCCGAGATCGAGGATATGGGTGTGGCCCTTGGCCGTCGGCAGGATCGATGCAATGGCGGGACGGTCGATGCCAGGCAGTGTTTTGAGTACAAAGCGCGAGATCGCCATCAGCGCGCCGGTATTGCCGGCACTGACGCAGGCCTGGGCCTCGCCGCTTTTGACGAGATCAATGGCCACACGAATTGAGGAATCTTTTTTGCCGCGCAGGGCATTGGCCGGCGGCTCGTCCATGGTGACGACTTCGGAGGCGTGCCTGACGATGAAGCGATCACCTTCAACGGCGCCGGCACGGGAGAGTTCGGCACGGACTTCATCCTGAAGACCGACAAGTATGAAGCGGCACTGCGGATCAATACGCGAGCGTTCGACCGCTGCGGGCACGGTGACACGCACGCCATGATCACCGCCCATGCAATCGATGGCTACGGTCACATCCATCAGTGTCCTCCGCTTCGGGTCCCGGTTTGTTGTACTTCCCGCCGGGGGCCCCGTAATTGCCCGGGAATTACTCGCCCTTGGCCTTGATGACTTTCTTGCCGCGGTAGTAGCCGTTCGGGCTGATGTGATGGCGCAGGTGTGCTTCGCCGGAGCCCGGCTCGACAGCCAGAGCCGGCTTGTCGAGACCGTCGTGCGAGCGGTGCATGCCGCGCTTGGAGGGGGACTTCTTGTTTTGTTGAACAGCCATTTGATTCTCCTAAAATTAACGTTTATCCGTTTGTCCGGGTTCCAGCAGCGTTGCCAGCCGCGCAAACGGCGAATCGGCTTTTTTAGCGCCGAATGTTTCCTGAGTTCCGCTGCTGCATTGTCCCTGGGGATGCCTGACTGACAGCGGCAAACCCAGCAAAATCTCGTCTTCCACCAACTCATGCAAATTCAATTCCTGCCCGACTTCAATCCATTCCGGCGTTTCCGGATCATCATCGTCCGGCAACACTGCTCCGGGTAGCGCCATCAGCACTCTGGTCCGTAACGCCAGTGCATACTCCAAAGGCTTGACGCAAACGGCGCAGGCCAAATGCAGCGCACCGGTAATTTCCAGCTCCAATTGAGGCCGGCTCAACGGATCCATGCCGCCGCGAACCCTGTATTTCAATTCCCCGGCGTTGCCGGCCAGCTGATCCTGCAGCCTGGGCAAGGCTGAAACCGCCAGTTGACCGTGATGCTGCCCTGCCGCGCGGGCGAACCCGAGAGGATCATCGAGAACGTGAGCTGCGGCCGGTCCGGACATAAGCTCGGCATGATAATATTTTCAGCAGATCCTGTCAAAAATAATGACGACAAATTCCCTGTATAGCCAAGCACTTAGCAACACCTTACGTCTATCGCCGTCGCGACCACCCGACTTATCACCCGCAGTTTCAGACACTTACAGTCCACAATGACGGCCCAGCCCCGGGAAATCGTTCTCGCCTCCTCTTCCAGTTACCGCAGGGCCCTGATCGGCCGGCTGGGCCTCGACTGCGCGATCATCGCCCCGGATATTGACGAAAGCGCCCAGCCCGGCGAAGGCCCGGTGAACACTGCAACCCGACTTGCCCAGGCTAAAGCGCGCAAGGTTGCCGCAAACCGGCCCGCGGCACTGATCATCGGTTCGGACCAGGTCGCATTGCTTGATGACACGGTATTGGGCAAACCCGGGTCGCATGAGGCTGCGGTCCGGCAGTTGCGTCTGATGAGCGGAAAAAACACGGTTTTTCATACCGCCATCTGTCTGTATGACGCTGCCAGCGAAGAAATTCAATGCGCGAATGTGCCCACTACAGTGAAAATGCGTGAGCTGTCCGATGAGACGATTGAACGTTATTTGCGAGAGGACCAACCCTACGACTGCGCCGGCAGTGCAAAAATCGAGGCGCTGGGGATCGCCCTCGTCGAAAAAGTCGAAAGCGACGATCCGACGGCGCTGATCGGTTTGCCCCTGATCACGCTGGTCACCATGCTGAAACGCGCCGGAATCTCCTTGCCATGAGTGCATCCGGTTCACTGTTCCTGCTGCCCAGTGATCTGGGCGATGCGCCGACGCCGGTGATTCCCGGTGCTTCACAGGCAATGGCCCATCGGCTGAGGCATTTCATCGCGGAAAACCCGAAATCTGCACGCGCCTTTCTCAAACGTATTGCTTATCCGCAGCCGTTGAACACAGTCAGCATCACCACGCTGGACAAGGACACACCCGCCACCGCGATCGCCGGACTGCTGAAGCCCCTGCGCGATGGTCTTGATGTTGCTTTGTTATCGGAGGCCGGTTGCCCCGCCGTTGCAGATCCCGGTGCCCTGCTGGTGCGTGCGGCCCACGAAGCCGGTATCCCGGTGGTGCCGCTGGTCGGCCCCTCGGCGATTCTGCTGGCGCTGATGGCATCGGGATTAAACGGTCAGCGTTTCGCCTTCCACGGTTATCTGCCGGTGGATGCAACCGCGCGGGCATCAAAGATCCGTGAGCTGGAGCAGCGTTCAAAGCGCGAAGACGCCACGCAGATATTCATCGAAACGCCCTATCGCAACGACGCGATGCTGCAGTCACTGATGGAATACGGCGCGGATACGACTTTGCTGTGTGTTGCCGCGGATCTGACGCAACCGGGTGAATTCATTGCCACCAGAAGCATCGCCGCATGGCGTAAAAAACTGCCGGCCCTCAACAAGCGGCCGGCGGTATTCCTGCTGTACTGCAAACGTTGATTGCTTGATCAGCGGATGGTCATGCCGCCCATCTTGACCAGGGCTTCCGCCGTTGCGGCGCCGAAGCGGCGTGCAAAACGCTCGGCGATATTTTCCTGCTGGGTGTAATCAACAATATCTTCAGCCTTGATGATGTCGCGGGCCACGTATTCCAGGCTGCCCAGTGCATCAGCCAGGCCGAGGTCGATGCTTTTCTGGCCGACCCACAGCAGTCCGGAGAACATGTCAGGCGTTTCCTTGAGCCGCTTGCCGCGACCCTGCCGCACTACCGAGATGAATTGCTGGTGGATGTCGCTGAGCATGGTTTCGGCATGGGCTTTTTGCTTTTCCTGGATCGGAGAAAACGGATCCAGGAAACCCTTATTCTCCCCGGCCGCCAGCAGGCGGCGCTCGACACCGAGTTTCTCCATGGTGCCGGTGAAACCGAAACCGTCCATCAGCACGCCGATGGACCCGATGATGCTCGCCTTGTCGACATAGATTTTGTCAGCCGCAGCAGCGATGTAATAGCCGCCGGACGCGCAGATATCCTCGACGACGGCATACAGAGGAATTTCCGGATGCAGGCCGCGCAGGCGCTTGATCTCGTCGTAGATATAACCCGCCTGCACCGGACTGCCGCCGGGACTGTTGATGCGGATGATGATGCCCTTGGTGTTCTTGTCCTTGAACGCCGCCCGCAGGCCATCTATGATCTTGTCGGCGCTGGCAGGGCTTCCGGAACTGATCACGCCGCTGATATCAATCAGTGCCGAATGGCTGCCGGGAAGGCTGTCGTGTTTGCCGAACCAGCCCATGCCGATGAACAGGATGGCAAACAGGTACAACAGCACCATCATCTTGAAGAACATGCCCCAGCGCCGTGCAGCACGCTGCTCGCGGATGGCCGCCAAAGCGACCTTCTCCAGCACGCCGCGCTCCCATTGCGGGTCATTCATTTGCGGGTCTGACATTTAATTTCCTTTAAAAACAAAATATTACAATAAATACGTCCAGGCGATTCGCAAAACCGTTTCAAGAGCTTGGTAACAGCCAGTTCCGCAATTCCTGGAGATTATTGACAATCACCAGGGGCTGACATTCAACAAGCGCCTCACGTTCATGGGCGCCATGTGTAATCGCGGCGGCCGCGACGCCGGCCGCGTTGGCCATGTTCAGGTCATGCGTGGTGTCACCGATCATCAATGCTTTTTCAGCCGGTGTGGCCAGCGTATCCAGAATATTCAGCAGCATGCCGGGATGCGGTTTGGCAAAACCCTCATCCGCGCAGCGCGTGGCATCGAACATGCCGCGCAGTCCGGTGCCCTCCAGCGCTCTATCCAGTCCGCGCCGGCTTTTGCCGGTGGCAACTGCCAGCATATAACCGCGTTCACGGAGGTCCTCAATCATTTCCCGGGCGCCATCAAAGAGCGTCGTGCCGCCATCGCGCTTCAGAAAGTGCAAACGGTAACGATCAACCATTTTCGGATATTCACTCTCCGGCAAGTCCGGAAGAATATGGCGCATGGCATCGGTCAGACCCAATCCGATGACGTAACGGGCTTGCAAGGTCGACGGCACCGGCAGCCCGAGATCGGCGCAAGCGGCCTGGATGGCCTCGGCAATGGACGCCGCAGAATCCATCAGCGTGCCATCCCAGTCAAAGATCAGCAACTCATACGGCTCACGCATGTCGCTTCGACGCTTCCATGAATTGCAGCAGATCCGGTGGCAGCGGCGCTTCGACGACAATTTTTTCCCGGCTCATCGGATGGCGCACGGCGAGCCGCCGCGCATGCAGAAACATCCGTTTCAGACCCTGCTTGGCCAGCGTCTTGTTCAGCGGGAAGTCTCCATATTTGTCGTCGCCGAGGATCGGAAAACCCAGATGGGCCAGATGCACACGGATTTGATGGGTGCGCCCGGTTTTCAGTTCCGCATCGAGCAGGCTGTAGGGACCGACACGACGTTCCAGCCGGAATATGGTGATGGCATGGTCGCCGTTGGCGTTCACGTTGACACGGCGTTCACCGGATCCGGCGACATATTTTTCCAGGGCAAGATCGACGATCCGTTTGCGTTCGGTCCACAGCCCTTTGACCAGCGCGAGATAACGTTTTTCAGTTTCGCCGGCCTGCAGCTGGCGATGCATCTCGACCAGGGCCGTGCGTTTTTTGGCCAGCAGCAGAACCCCTGAGGTTTCACGGTCCAGCCGATGCACCAGTTCCAGGAATTTGGCCTCCGGACGGGCGTGTCGCAGGGCCTCAATCACGCCGAAACTCACGCCGCTGCCGCCATGCACGGCCATTCCGGAGGGCTTGTCGATGGCCAGCAGGGCCTCGTCCTCGAACAGGACGACGGGCTTGAAACCGTGTCCGGACGGCATCCGGGGCTCTGTTTTCTGGGCGGTCCGGACCGGCGGAATACGTACCTGGTCGCCGGCCTGGAGCCGGTAATCCGGGCCGATCCGGCCGCTGTTGACCCTGACCTCCCCGCTGCGCAGGATCCGGTAGACGTGGCTTTTCGGGACGCCTTTCAGCCGGCGCATCAGGTAATTGTCGATGCGCTGGCCGACCGAATCCTCGTCAATCATTTGCCGTAATGTGGAATCTTTACTTAACTTGTTCATTTACTTATACTTCTTGCCAGCGCTGCCCCTGGCGGACGACGCGGAACTTGGGCTAAGCCCGACGCGAAGGAATTCCGCAACTGGTGCGCTCTCTGCAATGGATGCTGTCAGTACGCGATTGCGACGACAGCGATGTTGCGCGGCATGTCCACGGCGTCAGCCGTGTTTGAAATAAATACAGGGTTAAAGTCGCTCACCGAAACAAGTAGCGATACTAGACGAATTACGCGCTCAAGGCACTGTTCGAATTTCCGGATTTGCGCGAACCGCGCGAATCCACGCAAGACACACTGCATAACCAGGACGCCAATCACGATCGTTTCAAACTGCTGATTACCAGCCGAACCATCCTGAGTCCCCCGCCTGCGGGCGGTAGCTGTTGTGTCCATCCCGTGCAAATCCTTGAGCGCGGGAGAAGAAGAAATGAAACGCATGTTGTTTAATGCGACGCAAGCTGAAGAGCTGCGCGTCGCCATCGTCGACGGTCAGAAACTGATCGATCTCGACATCGAATCCGCCGGCAAGGAACAGCGCAAGAGCAATATCTACAAGGGTGTCATCACCCGCATCGAGCCCAGCCTCGAAGCCGCCTTTGTCGATTACGGTCACGACCGCCACGGATTCCTGCCCTTCAAGGAAGTCGCCCGCGCCTACTTCAAGGCCGGTATCGACGTCAGCAAAGCCCGCATCCAGGACGCCCTGCGCGAACGCCAGGAAATCATTGTCCAGGTCGACAAGGACGAGCGCGGCAACAAAGGCGCCGCCCTGACCACCTTTATCAGTCTCGCCGGCCGTTATCTGGTACTGATGCCCAACAACCCGCGCGGTGGCGGTGTTTCGCGTCGCATCGAAGGTGAAGAACGGGCCGAACTGAAGGAAACCGTTGCCCAGCTGGATGTGCCCAACGGCATGAGCGTCATCGCCCGCACCGCCGGCATCGGCCGCACGGCCGAAGAACTCAACTGGGATCTGAAATACCTGCTCCAGTTGTGGACGGCCATCGAAGGCGCGGCTCACCAGCAGGACGGCGCTTTCCTGATTTTCCAGGAATCCAGCCTGGTCATCCGCGCGATCCGCGATTATTTCCATGAAGACATCGGCGAGATCCTGATCGACACCGACTCGATCCATGAACAGGCCGTACAGTTCATGAGCCATGTGATGCCGAATTATGTCGATCGCGCCAAGCTCTACCGCGACGATGTGCCGCTGTTTTCGCGCTTTCAGATCGAACACCAGATCGAATCCGCGTTCTCGCGTGCGGTCAACCTGCCTTCCGGCGGCGCCGTGGTCCTTGATCACACCGAAGCGCTGGTTGCCGTCGATGTTAACTCCGCACGTTCCACGCGCGGCGCTGACATTGAGGAAACCGCGTTCCGCACCAACCTGGAGGCGGCCGATGAAGTCGCCCGCCAGCTGCGTCTGCGCGATCTCGGCGGCCTGATCGTCATCGACTTCATCGACATGGAGTCGCAGCGCAACCAGCGTGAAGTCGAAAACCGGCTGCGCGATGCGCTCAAATACGATCGCGCCCGCGTCCAGCTCGGCAAGATTTCCCGTTTCGGCCTGATGGAACTGTCGCGCCAGCGCCTGCGTCCTTCTCTTGGCGAGTCCAGCCACAGCCCCTGCCCGCGCTGCCATGGCATCGGCCATATCCGCGGCACCGAGTCCACCGCCCTGCACATCCTGCGCATCATTCAGGAAGAGTCGATGAAGGACAACACGGCGGCCGTGCACGCACAGGTGCCGGTGGATGTCGCGACCTTCCTGCTCAACGAAAAACGCGTCGATCTGCAATTGCTTGAGGCGCGTCACCGCGTCAACGTACTGCTGATCCCGAATGTGCACATCGAAACGCCGAATTACACCGTTACGCGGCTGCGCCACGACGATCTGAACCAGAGTGAACCGCTGGCGCCCAGCTACGAAATGGTGGCGATGCCCAAGGAAGAGGAAAAGACCGACGGCGCTGCAGAACCGGCAGCAGCACGCCCCGAAGCTGCGGTCAAAGGCATCACGGTGATGCAGCAGGCGCCGGCACCTGTTGCCCCCCCCGCAGCTGCAGCACCGGTTTCGACCGCACTGCCCCCGGCTTCGGATGACGGCATCATCGGCAAGATCATGGGCTGGTTCCGTCGCAAGCCTTCTGCGGAAACCGCCGCAACGGCGACTGCCGAACCGGCACGCAATGCGCGTCCGGCCCGAGGCGCAGCAGGAAGCAACGGCCGTCCGCAACGTGGTGAACGAGGATCAGGTCGTGGTGGCCGTGGTGAGCGCGGCGAGCGTGGCGAACGCGGTGGTCGTGGCGAGCGCGGCCCGCGCCGTGAACGCGAAGGCAGCGAGCGCAATGGTGAAGACCGGCAGCGTCGCGGTCGTGACCGTGGCCCGCGCGAGGATCGTCCGCAGGAGGCGCGCGAGCAGCAGCGCGCGGCGGCCGCTCCGGAGGCCGCTGAACTGGATCAAGCCAATCTGGCCAATGCTGCACCGGTGATCCAGGGTCCCGATCAGCAAGGCGGTGAAGAACGCAGCGGCGGTCGCCGTCGTCGCGGTCGACGTGGCGGTGCGGATCGTGGTGAGCGTACGGGCGAACCGGGCCAGGAGCGGCAGGAACGCCAGGGCCAGCAGCAACGCGGCGACCGGGTCTGGTATCCGCGCACGCCGTTTGTACCCAATCCGGAAGAAGGTAGCGTCATTCCCGATCCGCTGGCGGTTGCGGCGGCACCGGCTGAAGAAATTGTCCGTGAATCCGTGCAGACTGCAGCACCGATGGCGCCTGTGCAAGAGGCGGTTCAGGTGCGGGAGGTGCCGCCGGCAGCGGTTGTCGCTGCAGAAGCACATGCGGTAGTTGCCGAGGCGCCTGTGCTTGCTGCACCGCCGGTGGCTGAACGGCCGATTACGGCTAGGCCCCAGCCGGCGCCTGCCCCTGCTGCACCGGCACCCGTTGCTGCGCCGCTGAAAATCGAATGGCCTTCCGATCTGCAGCAAGTGGAAACCAAGGCTGAGCGCGTGCAGGCCGCCTTGGCTGCGGCGGATGATGGTGCGCCCAAGCGCGTCAAGCGCGTGCGTCCCCCGGCTGAGCCCGTTGCCAATGAACCGCTGCAACAGGTGGAAACGCGGAACTGATGACAAACACAAATAAGTTATTGTTTTAAATAACTTAAATTAAAACGGCGCGGATTACTGCGCCGTTTTTTTTGTTTGTCCGTCTTGTTTCAGGTGTCCAGCACATACCGCCCCGGCGCGGCTTCAAGAACGGGATGCTCAGCTGAACCGGGCTGACGCGCCGCAATCATCGGCCCGCATTGCTGTGACAGATACGCTGTCCAGTGCGGCCACCAACTGCCCTGCACTTCGCTGCACTGATGTTTCCATTCATCCGGGCTCTGCGCTTTGCAGGGCCCGTTCCAGTAACTGCGCTTCGGCGGCGTTACTGGTGGATTGATGATGCCGAGGATGTGTCCCGAGCTCGACAGCGTGTATTGCACCGGCGCCTGCAGCCGGTCGGCAATCTTGAACGTGGCCTTCCAGGGAGCGATGTGGTCTTCCACACAGCCTACGGCATACAGCGGCTGGCGGATGCGCCCCAGATCAATGCCGTGACCAGCCAGCATCAAGCCGTCTTTCTGGATCAGCTTGTTGTGCAGGTAGAACTCACGCAGGTAAAACGCGTGCATGGCGCGCGGCATGCGTGTGACATCGGAATTCCAGAACAGCACGTCAAAAGCCGGGGGCGTTTCGCCGTAGAGATAGTTGTGCACGAAGTAATGCCAGATCAGGCTGTTCGATCGCAGCAGGCGAAAGGCGCGCGCCATGTCGCGACCTTCGAGAAATCCCTGTTGTGCCATCAACGCATCGAGCGAGTTGATGGTTTCCTCGTTAAGAAACACTTCAATGCCGCCCGGTCGCGAGAAATCCGTCAGCGCGGTCAGCAGGGTCCAATGCGCAACAGGAACGCTGGCGGCATCCGGATATTCAGCGTTGTACCAAGCCATCATCGCCGCCAGTGCCGTACCACCGATGCAGTAGCCGACCGCGTGTGCATGCGAAGTGCCGCAGATTTCGCGCGCGACATCGATGGCTTCGCGCATGCCGTGCATCAGATAATCGTCGAATGTGGTTTCCGATTGCGCAGCTGTCGGGTTACGCCAGCTGACGACAAACACCGTGAAACCCTGCGCAACCAGGTAACGGATGAAACTTTTCTTTTCATTCAGATCAAGAATGTAGAACTTGTTGATCCACGGCGGAAAGATCACGATCGGGATGGCATGTACCTGAGCGGTCGTCGGTTCGTACTGGATCAGTTCCATTAGGTTATTGCGATACACCATGGCACCGGGAGTTGTTGCCAGGTTTTTGCCGACCTGGAATGCCGAGCGATCAACCATCTGCACATCGCCGGTCCGCAGATCATCGAGCCACTGCTTCAGTCCATGGGTCAGCGAGGCGCCGCCGGATTCGTGGAATTTCTTCAAGGCCACCGGATTGGAGAACAGGTAATTATTAGGTGCAATCGCATTAAGCCACTGTCGAGCCCAGAAAGCGGCATGCCGGCGCTCCTTGGCCGGCGTGTCGGGTGCATCTAACAGTGCCTCCTCCAGCCAGTGGGTGTACAGCAGGTAATACTGCTTGATCAGGGAAAACGGCGCAGATTCGTTCCAGACTGGATCCGAAAACCGTTCATCGTCAGGTTTTGGAATCTGAACCGGCTCCGGCTTCAGTCCGGTAGCGGTCTGCAAGGCATAAAGTTGCAGTGACTGTACATCGCGCGTCAGCTGGCGCAGCGCTGACGCCAGCTGCTCCGGATTGGCCAGCCAGCCTTCGCCGGCCTTGCGAAACGAGGCGCCGATGCCGAAGGGATCCATTGCCTGATGGAGTTGCTCAAGCTGTTCGCGCCACAGCGCCGCGCTGCACACGATGGCGTCAGTTGGCGGCGCGACGGGTTTGCGTGATCTGGCCATGGGAATATCCTACCCCTCCGCCGTCGGCGCATGCGGCGGGAGGCCGGATTCCATGACCTAAATCAAAGCCCGGCCCCGGATGGGGCCGGGGCGTCCTACTTTTTCAGTTTGGCGAAGGCGAGCGCCATGGCGCTTGGCATGGCGGGTTCACGGGATTCCCGGGGTGGACGCGTGTCCTGCCGGTTACCCCCTTGGGGACGGCGTTCCGGCCCCGCCGGTGATGCACTGCCGCCGCGGCGCGGCGCGGCTTCTGCAGGCGCCTCCAGACGCATGGTCAGCGCAATGCGCTGTCGTTTGACGTCAACCTCGATGATTTTGACCTTGACGATCTGTCCGGGCTTCACCACCTCGTGCGGGTCCTTGACGAAGCGGTTGGCCAGGGCCGACACATGGACCAGTCCGTCCTGGTGCACGCCGATATCGACAAAGGCGCCGAATGCCGCGACGTTGGTGACCACACCTTCGAGAATCATGTCCGGCTGCAGGTCGGTAATTTTTTCGATGCCTTCGCGGAATGTCGCCATTTTGAACTCGGGCCGCGGATCGCGTCCCGGCTTTTCCAGTTCGGCGATGACATCGCGTACCGTAGGCAGACCGAAACGGTCATCGGCGAAATCATGGGCGACAAGCCCTTTGAGCAACTGCGTCTGCCCCATGACTTCGGTGATTTCCTTGCCGATGCGCTTCAGAATGCGCTCGACCAGCGGATAGGCTTCGGGGTGCACGGCGGAACGGTCCAGCGGGTTCGTGCCGTCATTGATTCGCAAAAAGCCGGCGGCCTGTTCGAAGGTTTTGTCACCGAGGCGCGGCACCTTGCGGATGGTTTCACGGTCGGGGAACGCCCCATTTTTATCGCGGAATTCGACGATATTGCGGGCATGGGTACTGTTCAGTCCGGATACCCGGGCCAGCAGCGCCGCCGATGCCGTATTGACGTTGACGCCAACCCCATTCACGCAATCTTCAACCGTCGCATCCAGATTACGCGCCAGCGCGCGCTGGTTAACGTCGTGCTGATACTGGCCGACGCCGATGGCCTTGGGTTCGATCTTGACCAGTTCAGCGAGCGGATCCTGCACGCGACGCGCGATGGACACCGCGCCGCGCAGGCTGACATCGAGATCGGGAAACTCGGCAGCAGCAAACGCCGATGCCGAATAAACCGATGCCCCTGCTTCACTGACCACAATCTTCGCCATGCGACGCGGCGGTTTCAGTGCGCCTGCCCGTGCAATCAGCTCGGCCGCCAGCTTGTCGGTTTCGCGGCTCGCAGTACCGTTGCCGATGGAAATCAGGTCAACGCCGTGTTGCACGCATAACCGTGCCAATGTGGCCAGAGAGCCGTCCCAATCGTTGCGCGGCGCATGCGGATAAATCGTTACCGTATCCAGCAACTTGCCGGTCGCATCCACCACAGCCACCTTGCAACCGGTACGCAGTCCCGGATCCAGCCCCAGCACGGCCTTGGGGCCGGCGGGCGCCGCCAGCAGCAGTTCGCGCAGATTGCGGCCGAAGATGCGGATCGCTTCGTTTTCCGCGTTTTCGCGAAGCTGAAGCATCAGGTCGGCGCTCAGATGCAGATGCGCTTTGACTCGCCAGGTCCAGTTGCAGACACCGGCCAGCCATTTGTCCGCCGGACGGCCGCAGTCTTCAATGCCGAAGTGTGATGCAATCATTGCTGCGCAGGGATGTGGCACGGCGGCTTCGAGTTCTTCACCGAGTCCCAACTGCAGCATCAGCACGCCCAGTGTGCGTCCGCGGAACAGCGCCAGTGCACGGTGCGAAGGAATATTACGGATCAGTTCCGAGTAGGCATAGTAGTCACGGAATTTTTCATCTTCCGCGGCTTCCTGCCCTTTGACGACGGTTGAGGTCAAAATGCCTTCGTTGTGAAGGCGAGTACGCAGCTTGGCCAGCAGTTCGGCGGTTTCAGCGAAGCGCTCGGAAAGGATGTCTCGCGCACCTTCCAGTGCCGTCTTGGCATCCGGCACATTAATGGCATCGACGCCCTCGCTTGCCGGTTTGACGTTGATATAGGCCGCAGCTTCGGTTTCAGGATCCAGAATGGGATTCGCCAGCAGGGCTTCGGCCAGCGGCTCAAGACCGGCTTCGCGGGCAATCTGCGCCTTGGTGCGGCGCTTGGGCTTGTAGGGCAGGTAGAGGTCTTCCAGCGTCTGCTTGGTGGCGCCGGCTTCGATGGCCTGACGCAGCGCGTCGGTCATCTTGCCCTGTTCTTCAATCGACGCAATGATCGCGCCGCGACGGTCTTCCAGTTCGCGCAGATAGATCAGGCGTTCTTCGAGATTACGCAGCTGTGTGTCATCGAGGTTTCCGGTGACTTCCTTGCGGTAGCGGGCAATGAAGGGAACAGTGGCTCCTTCATCGAGCAATGTGACGGTGGCGGCTACCTGGCTGGCATTGACATTGAGTTCTGCTGCAATGGCTTTGACGATTTTCAGCTGTATGGCCGGTGTTGCGGTGCTGCTCATGTTCTGGGTTTCTCCCCGCCCAATGCCTTCGTCAGATCGGCCAGCAGCAGTGCCAGCTCGCCGGACATCAGGGCAAAGTCGATTTCGAATTGTTGATCGTCATCCTCAAGTTCGGCATCGGATTCGCGCTTGAGGATGTCGAGGAAGGTGACGCGTTTGATCAGCAGCTGTTCGGTCAGCACAAAGGAAATGCGGTCATTCCAGGTCAGGCCGAGCCGGACCACCGTTTTGCCGCCGTTGATGTGATCGCGGATTTCCTTGCCTTCAAGGCTGTGCCGTACATAACGCACTGTGGCCTTGCTGCCGTCGGCGGCGCGCAGTTCCAGGTCCTGATCAATGCTGAACGCGCCGGGCACTTCGCCTTGGATCAGCCACTGCGACATGGCTGACGCAGGCGAACGTTCCGTGTCCAGGCGGCGCGTCGGGAATCCATCATCTGTGCGGCGCAGGACTTCCATGAACTGTTCGGCCTTGGCTTCGCCGGCAGTATCGATGGCCATCCAGCGGCTGGCCGAGTCAATCCATGCGCGGGTTATCCGGCGGCGCACCAGCGCACGCGGCAGCAGTTCGTTCAGTACCTGCGCCTTGAGATCGCGCATCTGCTTGCGACTGACCGGATGGGCCTGCTGACGCGCCATCTCATCTGCGCGGTCCTGGGCTTCCTGTCGAACGACCGAGCCCGGCAGCAGCTTCTGTTCCTCACCCAATGCCATCAGCCACTGTTGATTCTGCCGGTGCAGGAACAGGCCGTCTTCATGCGGACATACCCAGCCGCGGCTTTCCATCTGGAATCCGCCGCAGGGCTGCATGGCTTCATGGGCCAGCTTGCGATCCAGATCGTCAGCGTCTGCGGACCAGCCTTCAGGCAATCGATAAATTACGAGATTCTTGAACCACATGGCGGCATAAAAATTCGGGGATTATAAGGCTTCGCCATCGTGACGCTGCGCTTTTCTCTGTGCCGTTGTTTTCTCGGGACTTTCTGCCGCTGACGGACAACAGCGGCTAAAATCGAGGCTATTGACATCAATGCCGGAGTGACTGTTGTGTCTGAAAAAAATCTACATGAATTGACTGCCACCGAAATTGTCAGCCGCATTAGTGCAGGCAAAACCACCGCTGAAGCCGTGGCCCGCGCCTGCCTGGATTACATCGCTGAACGCGAACCCGCGGTGCAGGCGTGGCAGTTTCTTGATCCAAAACTGGTGATCCAGCAGGCACAGGCACTGGACCGCGGTGCCATGAGGGGACCACTGCAGGGTGTGCCGGTCGGCATGAAAGACATCATCGATACGGCAGACCTGCCCACTGAATACGGTACGCCGATTCATGCCGGTCACCGCCCGCATATGGATGCAGCCTGCGTCGCGCTGACACGTCGTGCCGGTGGCATCATCATGGGCAAAACCGTGACAACCGAATTCGCCAATCGCCATCCCGGCAAAACCATGCACCCGATGGACCCGAAACGAACGCCCGGCGGCTCTTCCAGCGGTTCAGCAGCAGCCGTCGGCTGCAGCATGATTCCCCTAGCCCTCGGTACCCAGACCACCGGCTCTACGATTCGTCCTGCCGCGTATAACGGCTGTGTCGGCTACCGCCCGACCTGGGGCGACCTGCGCCTGGCCGGTGTGATGGAAGCGGCGGGTTCACTCGACACGCTGGGACTGATTGCGCGATCGGTCGAAGACATTGCGCTATACCGCAACATCCTGATCGGCGTTCCGACCGAGGCTTTGCCGGTGACACCTTGCCAGCCGCCGCGCGTCGGTGTCTGCCGCACCCAGTTCTGGGATATTACGGACGATGCCACCAAGCACGCCATCGAATCCTGCGGAGCGGCAATGGCCAAAGGCGGCGCCAAAGTCACTGACCTCACCCTGCCCGCCAGCTTTGATCCGATCGAGGAAATCCATCAGCGGATTTCCAGCTTTGAGTTTGTCCGCAATCGCGCCTGGGAAATCAATCATCACTACGAGAAGATCAGCAAAACGCTGCGCGAAAACCGGCTGAAACACGGGCTGGCTTACAGCTTCGAGGAGTATCGCGAAGCCCGTGCCCAAGCTGAAGCACTGCGATTGCAGCTGGATGACATTTTCCGGGATTTCGATGTGATCGTGACGCCTTCGGCGCCGGGTGAGCCGCCGGTCGGCCTGAATGCCACCGGTTCTGCAGCGTTCAGCTCGATCTGGACGGCCTGCCACAATCCGTCGATCACGCTGCCGCTGTTCAGTGGTCCAAACAAGCTGCCGATCGGCGTGCAGCTGGTGACCCGCCGTGATACGGACCGTTATCTGTTCGAGGCAGCGCGCTGGACTAACGCGTTATACGGCCGCTGATCGGCCGGCGGCGCCCGCATGGCGCCGCCCTACCGCTTTATTATTCGACGCTGATATTGGCGTCTTTGATGACTTTCGCCCATTTCGCGGTTTCGGCTTTGACGTAAGCCATAAATCCTTCGGGGCTGCTCGATGTCGCGACGATACCGGCCTCAAGCAGCCGCTTTTTCACATCAGGAGCGGCCAGCGCCTTGACCACATCGGCATTCAGCCGCGTAACGATGTCCTTCGGCGTACCTGCCGGCAGGAAAATCCCGTACCAGTTATTGACCTCAAAGCCTTTCAGGCCGGCCTCGGCTACCGTCGGCAATTCCGGCATCAGTTCAAAACGCTGATTGCCGGTCATCGCCAGCGGCCTTACGCGTTTGGAATCCATCGCGGCGATCGCGGTGCTGACGGTGGAGAACACGACTTGCACGTTGCCCGATACGAGATCGAGCATCGCCGGTGCGCCGCCTTTGTAAGGCACGTGAACCATTTTCACGCCGGCCAGCACATTGAACAGTTCTCCTGCCAGATGGTCGGTGGCACCGGGACCCGACGAGCCGTAATTCATCTGGCCGGGACGCGCCTTTGCAATGGCAATCATTTCCTTGACGTTTTTTGCCGGCAGCGAAGGATGCACCACCAGAACGTTCAGCGCATTGGCTGCCTGTGAAACCGGGATCAGGTCGCGCATCGGGTCATAGGTCATTTTTTTGTAGAGACTGGGATTGATCGCAATCGGCCCGATGGTGCCCATGACCACGGTGTAACCGTCCGCCGGTGATTTGGCTGCGATATCCACGCCGATCATTCCACCGGCGCCGCCGCGGTTTTCCACCAGCACCTGCTGACCCAGCGAAATGGACAGCCTCTGTGCTACAGCCCGGGAAGTAATGTCCGCACCGCCCCCCGGTGCAAACGGACTGATCAGCCGCACCGGTCGGCTCGGCCAGGTGGATTGTGCCTGCGCCAACAGGGGTGCAAGCGCGATGGCGCAAAGGGTTAACACTGCAGTTCTGGAAGTCATGATTCGATTCTCCGTAAAAGTAAAAGGCGCAGTTCCTGTTTCAGCTGAGCGGCGACTAATCAATCTTGATATTGGCAGTTTTGATGACCTGTGCCCAGCGCTTGACCTCTTCTTCCAGCAGCTTACGGAACTCTTCCGGTGTGCTGCCGATGATATCGAGTCCCATGGCGTCAAAACGCGCTTCCACCGCGGGTTCCTTCAGGATGCTGCGGATCTCGGCAGACAGTTTGTCGGTGATGGGTTTCGACAATCCCTTCGGGGCCAGCATGCCCTGCCAGTCGAGAACGGCGATCTCGCCGACACCGGCTTCCTTCATGGTCTGGACGTCGGGCAACTGACGCGCACGGGTTTTGGCGGCAACCGCCAGCGGACGCAGGCGGTTGCTCTTGATATGCGGCAATGCCGAAGTCAGTGACGCAAAACTCATGGTCACACTGCCAGCCAGCAGGTCAATGATGGCGGGACCACCGCCCTTGTAGGCGATGTGCTGGAGTTTGGTTCCGGTCTGCATCGCGAAAAATTCTCCGGCGAGATGCGGTGCGCCGCCAATGCCGGATGATGCAAAGGTCAGTTGACCCGGTTTTTCCTTCGCCTGTGCGACGAGTTCCTTGACGGTCTGCATAGTCGATTTTGTATTCACCACCAGCACGTTGCCCACGGCTGCCGTCATCGACAGCTGGGTGAAATCCTTGACCGTATCGAAAGGTACCTTGAGCAGGCTGGGATTGACGGCAAAACGCAGCGACACGACGCCGATGGTGTAACCGTCGGGCAGTGCCTGCGCGATAGTACCTGCGCCGAGAATGCCGCCTGCCCCGCCGCGATTGTCGATGACAAACTGTTGCCCCCATTTCTCACCGAGACGCTGGCCGATCACACGCGCAGCGCCGTCGCTGCTGCCGCCGGGAGCCGCGGAAACAATCATCCGTACCGGACGATTCGGGTAATCGGCACCAGCTTTGACCGCCTGCGCGGTTGCCAGAGGGCTGATGGTGCATGTCGCCAGAACCAGCGTAGGAAGTGCCCAGAGACGACGGATATTCATAACCATTTGATTCCTTTAAATATTTATTCATGTTTCTGATGATCCGGCAGCCAAAATATTGCCGGCTCATGGCGGTTAGAGCAAGGTTCTTGCCATGTCGCAGGGGCCGCTGATTCAGATGAAATCCTCGCGCGGAAAAACCGGCGGCAGCGGCTCGACCGCATCCAGTTCCGGACCGAGTTCGGCTTCCATTCGTGCCATGGACGCCAGCAGTGAGGATGCGCGCAGCGCCACGTTGTCGATGTCCGCATCGGGAATATCCAGTCCCACGGCGGCCGCCAGTGTCCTTGTCTGTTCACGCGTCAGTTTCATGAAGTCTTGGCTCCGGTGGTGATGCGTTGCAGGTCAGGATGACGTTTATGCCATGCCGTAGCCTGTTCGTAGGCATGAGCGATGCTGAATACCGTGGCTTCGGCGAAGGGCTTACCTGCCACTTGCAGGGACAGCGGCAGACCGTTACCGGTAAAACCCATCGGCAGCGCCAGCGCCGGGATGTTGGCCATGCTGAAAGGATAGGTGCTGATCCGGCGCAGGATCACTTTTTTCTCCATGTCCTCTTCCGAGGTCACGGTTTCCTTGACGGCATCAATCAGTCCCGGCGGCTGCAGACTGGTCGGGCAGATCAGAGCATCAACGCCTTGCAGCACGTCGAGGACTTCGCGCCGGACCAGCGCCCTTCCGCGCATCGCGCGGTGATAGACCGCGGCCGGAATCAGGCAGCCTGCGGCGAGCCGCGTCCGGGTACCGACATCCAGATCGTTCCAGTTCGTACGCAACCATTTGCGCAGCATCATCGCCGCAATATCCGAATCCGAGGTCAGTAGTTGCAGCGGCACTGAATATTTGGCTTTTGGCAACGACACTTCACGAACGATCGCACCGAGACTTTCAAAGACACGGATGGATTCTTTCACTGCGGCAACAACTTCGGCATTGGCGCCGTCAGGCCAACTCAGTTCACGCACCACGCTGAGGGTCAGGCCACGCACGCCCTTATTCAGTGTCGCGGCATAGTCCGGCACCGGCCGGTCGCTGGACAGCGGATCGCGCGGATCATGGCCGGCAATGGCCTGCAGGAACAATGCATTGTCTTCGACGGTCCGCGTCAGCGGTCCGATGGTATCCGCGGTCCAGCCGTACATGACGCCGCCCCAGCGGCTGACCCGGCCGAAGGTTGGGCGCAGACCGACGATGCCGTTGGCAGCCGCAGGACTGCGCACGGAGCCGCCGGTGTCCTCGCCCAGTGAACCTGACGAGAATCCCGCGGAAACCGCGATGCCTGAGCCGCTCGAAGAGCCGGCAGGATTACGGTTGATATCCCAGGGATTACGCGGCTGGCCGTAGGCAAAATCCACGGTGCCGCCTTTTCCGAACTCATGCAGGTTTTCCTTGCCGATCAGAATCGCGCCGGCGGCCTTGAGTCGCTCAATCACTGCGGCATCATGATCCGGCACATTGTTGGCAAGCACGCGTGATCCAAGTGTGGTCAACACGCCTTTGCTGTTCAACTGGTCTTTCACGCCAAACGGCAGGCCGTGCATGGGACCGCGCCAGCGACCTGCGCTAATTTCACGCTCTGCCGTGCGCGCCTCGGCGAGTGCCGATTCCGCGCAAACAGTGATGTAGGCGCGCAGCACCGGATCCCAGCGTTCGATGCGATCCAGGCAGTGTTGAACAAGCTCCACGGGGGAAAGCTTGCGGTTGCGGATCAGCCTTCCCTGTTCAGCGGCGCTGAGGAATTCGGTTTGTTCTGCGGTCATGGTTTTCGGTATCTGGGAGAACGGCATTGCAGTTGATGCCTGTCAATCATCAGAGTATCGGGCACTCTGCAAGGAAGCAAGCGGCTAACGGTCAACAAACGGGTCAACAAGCGGATCACCAAGTGGACCTGCAGCCGCGAAAGACAAAATAATGCTTTATTGTTCAATCATTCACTTTATCCATACGGAACATCCGGAATGCTGCGCGTACCCGTTTTTATTATTGCGATCAGCCTTTTGTGCTGTTCGAGTCCTGTCTTCGCGCAACCGGCTTATCCGGCAAAATCGGTTCGCGTGGTTATCCCCTACCCGCCCGGTGGCGGCAACGACATCATCGGACGCATCGTCGCCGATGATCTCGGCAGACGGTTGGGGCAGCAGATGCTTGTCGACAATCGCCCCGGCGGCAGCACCGCCATCGGCGCTGAACTCGTCGCCCGTGCGCCCGCAGACGGCTACACCCTGCTGATCACCAGCCATACCACCTATGCCCTGCTGCCTAATCTGCGCCCAAAACTCAACTATGATCCGGTCCGCGATTTCGAACCGGTTTCATTACTGGCCAGACAGTCATTTGCACTCGCTGTACATCCGTCACTCCCTGCGAATACTGTCAAACAAGTCATCGCACTCGCCAGGGCGCGGCCCGGACAACTGACTTTCTCATCTGCCGGCGCCGGTACGGGAACTCATTTCTCCGGTGAGCAGTTCAAGGTGCTCGCCAAAGTGGACATGCTGCATGTGCCTTACAAAGGCGGCAATACGGCGCTGAACGCGGTGCTCAGCGGTGAAACCACGATGACTTTCGGTAGCCTGTCGGCGCTTTCGCCATACGTAAATGCCAAAAAGCTCCGTGTTATCGCGGTCACCAGCGCCAAACGCTCCCCGCTGGACCGCAACATACCGACGATTGCTGAAAGTGGTATGCCCGGCTATGAAATGACGCCCTGGTACGGGTTGGTGACACCGAAAGGTGCACCCCAGCCAGTGATTGAGCGGTTGAACGGCGCAGTCATTGCCGCCATGCAATCGAAAGACATGCAGGAAAAGATCGCCCGTGTCGGTTATGAGCCGGAAGGCAGCACGCCGCAGCAGCTCGCCGAGCACATCAAGGCCGAACTGGCGCGTTATACGAAGCTGATCAAGGTAATCGGCTTCAGGGAAGAATAAAACCCAGGGCGCTCAGGCGCTCTGCGGCGTTCCGGGTTCGGCTGACTGCACCGGCTCCGGCGTCTCACCGCCTTCGACCTGCGGCGCCTCTTCCGCCTGCTTGCGCAGTTTCTTTTCTTCTTTTTTCTGCTTTTTTGCCAGTTCCCGCTGCCGTTTGGCAAAACCGTAGTTGGGTTTCATGGGCACTGCTCCTGTTAAAAAATAAAACGGCGGCGGCGCAAAAGCGCCGTCGCCGTTGTCGCTGCAAGCAGACTGTGAAAAACGCTTATAGCGCTTTCTCCAGAGCCTGACGCTGTGCGGTCATCTCCGCGGGCAGTCTCGACTGGAGCTTGCCGAAGAGTTCCTCGTGGTCCTTGACCTCGGCGCGCCAGGCGTCGTGATCCACATGCGTCAGTTCGTCGAAGGCTTCACGGCTGAAGCTGCTCATGCCGTTCCACTCCATGTCCTCGTAGCGCGGCATGTTGCCGATCGGGGTCTCGGCTGCGCTGATCTTACCTTCGCAACGCTCGACCACCCATTTCAGCACGCGCATGTTGTCGCCGAAGCCGGGCCACATGAACTTGCCGTTGGAATCGCGACGGAACCAGTTCACCGCGAAAATCTTCGGCGCCTGTTTGACCTTGCTGCCGACGTTCAGCCAGTGCTTGAAGTAGTCGCCGAAGTGATAGCCGCAGAACGGCAGCATGGCGAACGGATCGCGGCGCACCACGCCGACCTTGCCCACGATCGCAGCCGTGGTTTCGGAGGCCATCGTTGCCGCGAGGTAAACGCCGTGTTTCCAGTCCTTGGCTTCAGTGACCAGCGGCACGGTGGTCGTGCGGCGGCCGCCGAACAGGAAAGCGCTGATCGGCACGCCGGCAGGATTTTCCCAGTCCTCGTCCATGCAGGGAATCTGCGAAGCATGCACGGTAAAGCGCGAGTTCGGATGCGCTGCCAGGCGACCACTGTCCGGCGTCCACGATTTGCCGGTCCAGTCGATCAGGTGCATCGGCGCTTCCTTGCTCAAGCCTTCCCACCACACGTCACCGTCGTCGGTCATCGCGACATTGGTGAAGATGGTGTTTTTATGCAGCGCGGCCAGGCAGTTGGCGTTGGTCTCTGTCGAGGTTCCCGGGGCGACGCCGAAGGCACCGGATTCGGGATTGATCGCATAAAGACGGCCATCGGGACCCGGCTTGATCCATGCAATATCTTCGCCGATGGTCGTGACTTTCCAGCCTTCCAGCGCTTTCGGCGGCACCAGCATGGCCAGATTGGTCTTGCCGCATGCGCTGGGGAAAGCGGCTGCAATGTAATGCTTTTTGCCGTTGGGGGGCTGGATGCCAAGGATCAGCATGTGTTCAGCCAGCCAGCCCTGCTCTTTCGCCATGATCGAAGCGATGCGCAGCGCGAAGCATTTCTTGCCCAGCAGCGCGTTGCCGCCGTAGCCGCTGCCGTAGGACCAGATCAGCTTTTCTTCGGGGAAATGAGTGATGAACTTGTGTTCCTTGCTGCTCGGCCAGGGAATGTCTTTCTGCCCCGCTTCCAGCGGCATTCCCACGGAGTGCAGGCAAGGCACGAACTCGCCATCAGCGCCGAGGATGTCCAGCACCTTGCTGCCGATGCGGGTCATGATGCGCATGCTGGCAACGACATAGGCGGAATCCGTCAGCTCGACGCCGATGTGGGCGATGTGCGAGCCCAGCGGACCCATGCTGAAAGGGATGACATACATCGTGCGGCCGCGCATGCAGCCGTCATACAGCTTGCTCATGGTCGCCTTCATCTCTTCGGGCGCCATCCAGTTGTTGTTCGGACCGGCATCTTCCTTGTTCTTGCTGCAGACAAAGGTGCGGTCTTCCATGCGGGCCACGTCATCAGGATCCGAGCGGGCAAGGAAACACCCCGGGCGTTTTTCCTGGTTCAGGCGGATCAGCGTGCCTGCAGCGACCATTTCGTTGCACAGGCGGTCGTATTCTTCCTGGGAACCGTCGCACCAGACGATGCGATCGGGTTTGGTCATTTTTGCGACTTCAGCCACCCAGGCTTTGAGCCTGGCGTGCGTGACATAAGCCGGTGCGTCCATCGTCGGCGCAATCTGCGCATTGGTCGCGGGCTGATTCATCAGAGACTCCTCTTGCAGAACACGTTGATTTTTATGAAAAAAACAAAGGCAAAGCGAAAGATTCTGGTTTCCGCTCTGCCCGTAGAGCCCCTAATTTTACCTCAAAACGCCACTATCTGGCATCAGTCGGCAAGCGGGCGCTTGCCGCCCCTCAGGAAAAGAATGGCCAGCCCGGTGACCAGCAAAAACGGGACAGCGCCGTAATTCATGACCTCCCAGCCGCGCGCCGAGAACAGCCAGCCTGACGAAGCCGAACTGATTGCCATAGTAATGAAAATGGCCATGTCGTTGGCGCCCTGCACCTTGGCTTTTTCAGCCGGGGTATGGGTCTCCGTCAGTAGCGTCGTGCCGCCCAGATACATGAAGTTCCAGCCGACGCCGATCAGCATCAGCGCAATCCAGAAATGCATGACTTCCACGCCGCTCAGGGCGATGGCGACGCAGGACAGGCTCAGCAGTACGCCGGTGAACAGGATGGTGCGCACGCCAAAGCGCTTGATCAGCGCGCCGGTAAAAAAGGACGGCGCAAACATCGCGATGACGTGCCACTGGATGACAAAGGCGGCATCGCTGAACGGGTGCGAACAGGAGCGCATTGCCAGTGGTGTTGCGGTCATCAGCAGGTTCATCACGCCATAACCGATCATGCCGCTGAGGACGGCGACAATAAAAGCCGGCTGACGGGCGATCTCGGAGAGCGGTCGTCCCTGCTCCTTCTGCTCTGCTTCGGTGAGACGCGGGATATCCATCATCCGCTGCAGGACCAGTGCCAACAGGCAGAAACCGATCAGCACCAGATAGCTGCCGAGAAATTCCGCCGACAGCAGATCCTTGGTCATTTTGCTGGTTTGCGGCCCGATGATGCCGCCGACCAGTCCACCGGCCATCACCAGCGATATTGCCTTGCTCTTGAATTCGGCGCTGGAAACGTCTGCTGCGGCAAAACGGTAATACTGGCCAGTAGCGTTGTAAATGCCCATGATCAGCGTGCCCAGGCACAACATCCAGAAATTGTGGGCGTATACCGCCGCGCCGCAGACCAAGGCGCCGAAAATACCAATCAGCGTGCCGATCGAAAACCCGTTGACCCGCCCCACCCTGCGCATGAGCTGCGATACCGCGACGGTGGTCAGCGCGGCACCCACGACATAGGCGGTCACCGGCAGCGTCGCCAGTGACTTGTCGCTGGCCAGTGCGTAACCGGCCAAGCCGTTGATCGAAATCAGGATGGTGTTGTTGGTGAACAGCAGCGCTTGGGAGGCACAGAGCAAACCGACGTTACGGTTGCGGGAAGTCAATTCGGTATTCCCGGAGATCAGCGTTTCTGGAACTGGGTTTTGCCGAACATCACCTCACGCGCCTTGTCGTCGACCGGATTGCTGTTCGATTCAGTGGACAGAACCTGCAACGCGCGCAGCACGGCAGGTCGAGCGTTGATGCTGTCAAACCAGCGTTTGACATTGGGGTATTCACTCATGTCAATGCCACGGCTGTCGGCGCCGCGCATCCACGGGAAAATCGCCATGTCGGCAATGCTGTATTCGTCGCAGGCCACAAATTTCGATTGCGCGAGCTGCTTGTCGAGCACATGCGTCAGCCGGTTGGCTTCGCTGGTGTAGCGGTCGATTGCGTATTCGATCTTGTCTTTTGCGTAACGCCGGAAATGATTGGCTTGACCGAACATCGGGCCGACGCCGCCCATCTGCCACATCAGCCATTGCATACAGGACCAGCGCTGCGCCACATCCTCCGGCAGGAAACGGCCGGTTTTTGAAGCCAGATAAAGCAGAATCGCACCGGACTCGAACAGTGACAGCGGTTTGTCGCCGGGGCCCTGCGGATCAACGATCGCCGGGATGCGGTTGTTCGGGCTGATTTTCAGGAAACCGGGCTTGAACTGATCGCCGGTGCGGATATTCACGCCATTTACCCGGTAAGGCAGGCCGGTTTCTTCGAGCATGATGTGGATTTTGTGGCCGTTCGGCGTCGCCCAGCTGTACAGCTCGATCATGAATCCTCCGCGCGCATGGTTTTTTGATCGAGTCAGTATAACGCAGCCGCATCACCCGCCGGAGGAACCTGCCGGCGGCATGCAGTGTTACTGCTATTCTTCAGTCATGAGCATGCCGCCGTTTCGGAATTTACTGATGCCGCCGGGCACGTTGCCGGATGCGCGCCTGCTGCTCGCTGCACGCGCCCTGCGCGCTTTCGGTGATGGTTATGTCAGTTTGCTGCTGCCCTATTATCTGACTCTGCTCGGCTACAGCGCGCTGGAGATCGGTCTGCTGGTCACAGCCACGCTGCTCGGGTCAGGTCTGATGACGCTGGCTATCGGCTTCATCGCGCATCGTCATTCGACGCGGTATCTGCTGCTGGCGGCCAGCGTATTGATGGGCCTCACCGGATTCGCCGCAGCAGTCTTTACGGACTTCTGGCCCTTGCTGATCATCGCGGTGATCGGCACTTTGAATCCGTCAGCCAGCGATGTGACCCCGTTTTCACCGCTCGAACAGACGCTGCTCGCAAGGGCGGCCACGCCGCAGTCCCGAACGGCATTGTTTGCACGCTACAGTCTGATCGGTGCGCTGGTTGCCGCCATCGGCGCGCAGGCCGCCGGTGTTCCTGACCTGTTCTCGGCCGGCGGTGATCCTGCCCGTCTGCTGACCGTACGCGTGATGTTTGTGTTGTATGGCGTGCTGGGACTTGCCAGCCTGTTGCTGTACCGCAGCCTGTCGCCGGCGCTGGAAGCGCAGACCCACGAACAGCCGGTGCCGCTGGGCAAGTCGCGCCGTATTGTCTACACCCTGGCGGCGCTGTTCAGCATCGATTCATTCGCCGGCGGTTTTGCCGTGCAGTCGCTGCTTGCGCTTTGGCTGCTGCAGCGTTTTGATCTGTCGGTCGCGGCGGCCGGCAATATTTTTTTCTGGACCGGATTACTGACGGCTTTTTCCCATCTCGCCGCAGCGCGTGTCACTGCCCGCTTCGGGCTGATCAACACCATGGTGTTCACCCATCTGCCGGCCAATTTGTTTCTGATCCTGGTACCGTTCATGCCGACACTGGAACTGGCGCTGCTGTTCCTGTTCCTGCGCAGCGCACTGTCGTCGATGGATGTGCCGGCAAGAACCTCTTATGTCATGGCGGTGGTATCGCCGGGAGAAAGACCGGCAGCCGCGAGTGTTACCGCGGTGCCACGCAGTCTGGCCAGCGCGCTGAGTCCGTCGATTGCCGGCGCACTGCTGGTCGCGAGCCCCTTCGGCTGGCCGCTGGTGATCTGCGGCGCACTGAAAATTGTTTATGACCTGACTCTGCTGCGCATGTTCCGGGCCGTTAAACCGCCGGAAGAACACTGACCGGATATCAGGCGTTATCGGCTTCTTCGCCGGCCGGTCGCGGGCCCCAGCGCAGCCAGACCCGCAGATGGCGGAAATCATCCGCGCTGATGCCATCGCCGGGAATCACCACATGCAGGATGCGGCCGCGGTCGGTGCGGAGGTTCAGCAGAACCATCCACAAGCTGATGGTGCTGCTGTCCAGCAGCTGCCCGCGATGCCAGGTCCCATCACCCGTACGAAACTGCAGTTGTTCGCGGTCTGCGAGTTCCAGTGCAGTAACTGCATGCACTCCCCGGCGCCGCGCATGGCGCAAGGTGGTGTGCACGGCACTCCACAGCAGCACTGCCGCGATCGGGACGATGATCCAAAGCGGCAATGGCAGGATCGTCAGCAACAGCAAGGCCCCGCCATGCGCGGTAAACAACAGTGCAGTAAGCCGTTGTGAAGGCTTGAGTTCAACCCGCAGTGGATTCAGCTTGTTCATCGCCGGCATTGCAGCGGATTCAGCGCCGGAATGCAATTCGAGAGGAAAACAATAACCCTTTGTTTTTAATGGAATATTTTACAAGTATGAACAACGGCGCTATTATCGCGGGTTCGCTGATCAGCACAAACCATTATGTCTGCCGCATTACTTGAAGATTTTTCACTGCTGCGCTTCTCGGGGCCGGATGCCACGGCGTTTCTGCACGGGCAATTGACCTGCGACGTTCAGGGACTTAAAACCGCCAGCAGTACTTACGGAGGTTATTGCACGCCCAAGGGCCGCCTGCTCGCGACCTTTCTGCTGTGGCGTGAAGGCGACGGTTATCAGATGCTGCTGCCTTCTTCAATTGCCGAGCCGCTGCGCAAGCGCCTGTCGATGTACATCCTCCGCGCCAAGGTCAAAGCCGAAGACATCACTACGACTGTAGCCTGCATCGGAGTGCTGGGCTCCGATACCGCATCCGCATTGGCCGGTCTTGGCGCGCAGGTGTCGGAGCAGATTCATGGCGTCTGGATTGAAGGTGCGGTGACGACCATCCGACTGCCCGGCAATCGTTTTCTCGCGGTCAAGGCCGGGGATACATCAAACCTGGCCGCGGATAATGGCGCCTGGAATGCCGCGGACATTGCCTGCGGCATCCCATTCATCAGGCCAGCAACGCAGGAACAATTTGTACCGCAAATGGTCAATCTCGATCTGATCGGTGCGCTGAGTTATACCAAAGGCTGTTACCCGGGCCAGGAAATTGTCGCCCGCACACACTATCTCGGCCGGCTGAAACAGCGCATGTATCGTGCTTCCGTGGCCGCCGCCGCTCCAGGCGACAAACTGTATTGCCATGAACTCGGCGATCAGGCCGCAGGAATGGTTGTCTCCGTATCGTCTGCAGGCGATGGCCATCAGGAAGTGCTGGCTGTGCTACAAACCGCGAATGCGGTGACTGCAAGCTATCACTGCGGATCCTTGCAGGGGCCCTTGCTGTCACTCAAAACGCTTCCTTATTCAATGGGCTGAACATGAACTGGTCTTACTATATTTATTACCGCGTTGACCCCGCGAAAACCGGCGCCTGTGCCGTTGCCGTCGAGTATCTGTTCGATGCCGTGCAGCGCAAGACCGGTGTACAGGGGCGCGTCATGAAAAAACGCAATGAGCCTCTGCTGTGGATGGAGATTTACGAAAACGTCCCGGATGAAGCAAGTTTTGAATGGGAACTTGCTGAAGCGGTGACCGGCAGCGGCATCGCCAATTTCCTGCAGGCCGGCAGCGGCAGACATACCGAGTGTTTCAGCGAATAAGGCCATGTGCCTGATCCTGTTCAGTTTCAAGGCCCACCGCCATTTCCCGCTGGTGGTCGCCGCCAATCGTGATGAGCATCACAGCCGCCCAGCCGCAGCGGCGGCCTTCTGGGATGACCAGCCGGATATTTATGCCGGCCGTGACTTGGAAAAAGGCGGCACCTGGATGGGCTTGCATGGTGACGGCCGGTTTGCCGCCATTACCAACTATCGTGAGGGTGTGCCGGGGCCTGCAGCACCACGTTCCCGCGGTGAGTTGGTCAGCGGATTTCTCGCCGGAACGGCAAACGCCGAAGAATTTTTAAGGCAAGCCGCCAGCCGCAATGCCGAATACAACCCGTACAGCATGATTGCCGGGGATCTGGATGCGCTGCATTTCTATTCCAACCGCATCGCGCAACCGCAGTCCATTGCCCCGGGCGTGCACGGACTGAGCAACCATCTGCTGAATACGCCGTGGCCGAAAGTCACGGCAGGTACTGCCTCGCTGTCTTCGACTACCGGCTTTGATGACCCGGACGCCATCAGCGCCGTGTTGTTTCCGGTGCTGCTGAATGATCAGTCGGCACCGGATCAGCTGTTGCCCGATACCGGCATTACGCGTCAGCGCGAAAAGGAACTGTCACCGCCCTTTATCCGCGGTGAACACTACGGCACCCGCACATCCACTGTGGTGCTGGTTAATGCCGCTGGCGACGTGTTTTTCCATGAGAAACGTTTCGGGCCCGGCGGCGTTCCTGCCGGCGAAGATGCCCGCGCCTTCAGGCTTCAGCTCGCGACAGGCTGAAGCACCCGCGTCATGCGCCGGTGCGGAATGCTGGCATCCGGAAAGTCTTCGCCATAAACGACAAAACCGTGTCTTTCGTAAAAGCCGATGGCATGGGTCTGGGCGTTGAGATGCAGGACGGCATCGCCCCGTCGCTTGGCGCAATCCACCAGAAATTGAAGGATCGCGCCGCCGACACCTTGACCGCGCCATTCATGCCTGACTGCCATGCGCCCGATATGGCCGTCCGGCAGCAGGCGGCCGGTGCCGATGGCATGGCCATGTGCATCAATGGCCAAAGCATGCTGGGATACCGCGTCAAATTCATCCCATTCCAGCGATTCCGGCACCTGTTGCTCCAGGATAAACACGGTCCGACGCAAATCCTGTAAGGGCGCCAGATCCTCCTGCCATGAGGCGGTTCGCACACTGAATCCGGGAGGTGATGACATGTCGCGATTATAATGACCGCCTGGACGACATGAACGATCATGCAAAACCTCTGGGATAACACCCTTGCGGCGAGTATCAATGCACCGCTCGCATTGCGCGCCTACACATCAAGGCTGATCGGCGGCAACAAGGACATGGTGTTATATGGCGGCGGCAATACCTCGCTGAAAGCCGCCGACACGCTTTACGTCAAAGGCACAGGCGCCGATCTCGGTGCGGTCAGTGAGGAGCACTTCACGGCGCTCGATTTGCTGCGGTTGCGCGCCCTGCTCAAGGATGAGCAGATTTCCGATGTCGAGTTGATGCGGCGTGTCGACGATTGCAAGCATTCGCCGAAGGCGGCAAAACCTTCCATTGAAACCCTGCTGCACGCGGCCCTGCCCTATGCCTATGTTGAACACGCGCATGCTGATGCGGTGCTGGCGGTTGCCAACGTCACCAACTGCGAAGAGCGCTGCGCTGAAGTGTTCGGCGATCTGGCCCCGGTCGTGCCCTACCGTCATTCCGGTGCTGCGCTGGCGCGGGCCTGCAAGGCCGTATTTGAGTCCTGCGCAACAGATCGCGCCATCGGCCTGATTCTGGCATTTCATGGTGTTGTCGCTTTCGGCAACACAGCCCGGGAGTCCTATGAAAATCTGCTGCGACTGGTGAATCGCGCCGAAGACTGGCTGCAATCTCGCGGCGCATGGGTGCTGCCGGAAACGGATGCCATCGCGTCCGGTGAAGACCGGGCGGAGTCGCTCCGGCAAGCCGCTTCAGCCGTGGCCGGATTCCCGCTGAGTCTGTGCCGGGTGAGCACAGCACAGACTCTCGCCTATGCGCGCCGCATTGATCTTGCGGACATATCGCGGCAGGGACCGCCTACGCCACAGCACGCGATATTTACCAAGCGGTTGCCGCTGATCGACGGCGACATAGCAGTCTATGCGCGGTCCTATCGGGACTATCTGCAGCAGACACTCGGCGAAGCGCCGCACACTATCGATGCCGCGCCGCGCATTGCCCTCGATCCCTCTTTCGGACTCTGTGCCTTCGGCGTCAATGCGCATTACGCCGCTGTCGCCGCGGAAATCTATCTCCACGACATCGCGATCATTAGTCGAGCCACTGCGCACGGACGGTATTGCGCCGCGCCTGCAGAAGACATCGCACGTGCCGAACTGGAATACGGCGGCTTTGAGCAACGCGTGCGCGCACAATCAAACGACTGACAGCGGATACCATGCCTGCATTTCATACCCTGCGTTGGACGAATAACGGTCTTGAACTGCTCGATCAGCGGTGGCTTCCCGACCGCTGCGAATACCTGCGCTGTGATTCGGCCGCGACTGCTGCACAGGCCATCCGTGATCTGGTGGTGCGCGGCGCACCGGCTATCGGCTGTGCGGCCGCTTATGGCATCGCACTGGAGGCGCAAAAACTGCGCGGGACTTCGCGCGATCAATTTAAACGGGAAATGGAGCCGGCATTTGATTTGCTCGCCGGCAGCCGTCCGACAGCGGTAAATCTGGTCTGGGCGCTGAACCGGATGCGGTGCGTGATGAAGAATTGCCGCAGCGTGAGCAGCACGGACTGCGCCGCCGAATTACTTGCGGCGGCCCATCAGATCACCGCCGACGATCTGCAGACCAACCGCGCACTGGGTGCGCATGGCGCCGCCCTGCTGCCGTCATCCGCCTGCGTGATGACCCATTGCAATGCAGGTGCGCTGGCAACCGCCGGTCATGGCACTGCGCTAGGCGTGATCCGTTCTGCGATTGAAACCGGTAAACGCATTGAAGTCATCGCCAATGAAACCCGGCCTTTCCTGCAGGGCGCCCGGCTTACTGCCTGGGAGTTGCAGCAGGACGGCATTCCCGTAACGCTGATTGCCGACAGCGCGGCAGGCCATTTGATGAGCAACCGCCGCATCGATGCCGTTATTGTCGGCGCTGACCGTGTCGCCGCCAACGGCGATGTTGCCAACAAGATAGGCACTTACATGATGGCTGTGCTGGCGATGCGGCATGGCATACCGTTCTACGTCGCCTGCCCTTTATCAACCATTGACCTTGAT